>DATFIF010000001.1:0-7387 GCA_035270405.1 Paludibacteraceae bacterium
GCGAGTTCCTGATGATATAGGGCACAAAAAAATAGTATCTACATAAAAAAATAGAGCATACTTGTATGCTCTATTTTTTTATGTAAGTACTTAGATTTACTATTTATATATACGCTATCCTTTAAGATTTCCAGAATGGAATAAAGCGCCCTACTTTTAGTTGGTAATTTTTGTATTCGGGATATTTACTTAACGTTAACGACTCAGACAATTCGGAGCTGCCACGGAAAAGTACGACTAAGAGAAGACAACCTGCGATTGACCAGTTAATCCATTCGCCGCTGGCAACCACGCTAAAGAGGTAAAAACAGATCCAGATAGATTGTTCTGCGAAATAATTTGGGTGACGGCTGTACGCCCACAATCCTTTATCAAGAAATCCTTTTTTATAATCTCCCGTTAATATTTCTCCGGAGCGAATCTTTTGCCATTTAATGCTTTGGAATTTCCACTGTTGCATATCGGCGACCATTTCGTAGAGTATAAAAAATAACATTAAGCCCGCTAACACATAATCAAAGCGTGTTAAATCAACTTCTTTATGCTGTAAAGCTACGATTGAAGGCAGCGTAAATAGCAAAATAAGTGTTAATTGATACAAGCAGATAAATAAAAGATTGAATAATGACCATTTCCAACGTGCTTGGAATTCTGGTCTTTCGCGTAATACTTGCCAACGGTAATCTTCTTCGCCTTCCCAAAATCGCCATTGATAAGCTCCTTTTAAGGCGAAATTGGCTGTTAAACGAATGCCCCATGCGCTAGCCAAAACAGCCATTACGACTAAACGAGGAGCAAAGTCGCCATAATAGGCTACAACCCACACGTAAATAATTGGCAAAATGCTCCACAATTTATCTACCTGACTATTGTTTTTAGTCCATTCTCCAACAATAAACGAGTAGGCGATAGATATGGCAGCAATTATAATTAATGTGCTAAGAACTTCCCATTCCAATGCGCCTAAAGATGTTCCGAAAAGATAGGAAGTAATTGGAACTACTAGTAATGTAAAGAATAAAACAATAGCAATTGTTGAGAGATTTTTCATGCTGTTTGATTTGAAATTGTAAAAAAATGCAGTTTTATAGTCAATAAATCAGCAACAAAAGTACACTTTTTTTTTAAAAATTTCATAAAAAGAATAAAAAAAGCACTTGTTATTAACAAGTGCTTTTTATCAAAGGCAGAATTTTTTACATCATGCCACCCATTCCACCACCCATAGGAGGCATAGCGGGAGCAGGATTTTCTTCTTTTTTATCTACAATAACGCATTCTGTTGTCAGGAACATACCAGCAATAGACGCTGCATTTTCTAAGGCTATACGAGCTACTTTTGCAGGATCAACCACACCAGCAGCAAACATGTTTTCGTATTTGTCGGTACGAGCGTTGTAACCAAAATCATCTTTCCCTTCGCTTACTTTTTGTACAACCACTGCACCTTCTTTACCAGCATTTGCTACGATTTGGCGAAGAGGCTCTTCGATGGCGCGTTTGATGATATCAATACCTGTTTGTTCGTCGTCGCAATCACCTTTAAGACCTTCTAAGGCTTTGATAGCACGAATGTAGGCTACGCCACCACCAGGAACGATACCTTCTTCAATAGCTGCACGCGTGGCGCTCAAGGCATCATCAACACGATCTTTTTTCTCTTTCATTTCCACTTCAGACGCAGCACCAACATAAAGTACGGCGACGCCGCCAGCCAATTTTGCTAAACGTTCTTGTAATTTTTCGCGATCGTAATCGGATGTTGTGGCTGCAATTTGTGCTTTTATTTGAGTAATACGTGCTGCAATAGCGTCTTTTTCGCCAGCGCCATTTACAATAACGGTATTATCTTTATTCACAGTAATTTTTTCTGCTGTACCAAGCATTTCCAATGTGGCAGTTTCGAGTTTGATGCCTTTCTCTTCTGAGATAACAACACCACCCGTTAAGATGGCAATATCTTCGAGCATCTCTTTACGACGATCGCCAAAACCTGGTGCTTTTACCGCACAAATTTTGAGTTGAGCACGTAAACGATTAACTACCAAAGTTGTTAATGCCTCGCTATCAACATCTTCTGCAATAATCAATAGTGGACGACCCGATTGTACGGCGGGTTCCAATACAGGCAGCAACTCTTTGAGGTTAGATATCTTTTTGTCGTAAATCAACACATACGGTTTTTCCATTTCCACTTCCATTGTTTCCGTATTGGTTACGAAATATGGGGAAATATAACCGCGGTCGAATTGCATACCTTCTACGATTTCGATAGTGGTATCAGTGCCTTTGGCTTCTTCGATGGTAATAACACCGTCTTTGGTTACTTTACGCATCGCATCAGCAATCAGTTTACCAATCACCGCATCGTTATTGGCTGAAATAGTAGCAACTTGTTCGATTTTATCGAAATCGTTACCTACTTTATGAGCTTGTGCTTTAATATTTTCAACCACTTTTGTAACGGCTTTGTCGATGCCGCGTTTCAAATCCATTGGATTGGCACCAGCAGTTACGTTTTTCAATCCCACACTTACGATAGATTGTGCCAAAACCGTAGCTGTAGTTGTTCCATCACCAGCTTGTTCGCCCGTTTTGCTAGCTACCTCTTTTACTAATTGTGCGCCCAGATTTTCGACTGCATTGTCGAGTTCAATCTCTTTAGCTACAGTCACACCATCTTTTGTGATGTATGGGCCACCATATTTTTTTTCAATAATCACGTTACGACCTTTAGGTCCAAGTGTTACTTTTACAGCATTTGCCAATGCGTCGACACCTTTTTTCAACTCGTCGCGAGCGCTGATATTAAATGAAATTTCTTTTGCCATAATAGATACTATTTAATGTTTTACGATTTTTATTATAAAATTGCTAGTACGTCGCTTTGACGCATAATCAGGTATTTTTCTCCTTCTAAGTCGAGTTCGGTTCCTGCATATTTTCCAAAAAGTACACTGTCGCCAGCTTTGAGCACCATCTCTTCATCTTTAGTGCCAGTACCTACTGCAATTACGTGACCTTTTAAAGGTTTCTCTTTTGCTGAATCGGGGATGATAATTCCACTCACGGTTTTCTCTTCTGCCGCTGCTGGTTGAATAAGTACGCGGTCTGCCAATGGTTTAATGTTCATAATTTTAAAAGTTTATTTATTGATGTTATAGATATGGTTATAATGTCGAAACGATGCCTCGACGAAAGGATTTTATCATTTTCTGTACCAATCGCCCTTTTTGAAAGATTGTCAGAGAAGAAGTGACAGATTGTCACTTTAAAGAAGCGCTCAGAAAGTCAGAATTCAATCAGAACAAATTACAAAGAATTTTTGCTTGTTCTTTATTTGAAAACTGAGGGAATAATTTTTTCTTTCTCAGGTCGATATCCATTTGTGTAAAAGGAATTTTCATTAACTGATTGCAAGCATCAATTTGTCCAGAGTTAGTGTCTGAAATGGTGCACAGTTCATTGAGTCCGCTGCCTTCGAGCATTAGTGTGTTGACTAACAGATGTCTTCCCATGAACAACGTATTCAGTAATTTCAACTTTAAACCTGTACCTTGAAACGTAACTAACATATGCACTTGGGCTTGTTGAATTAATTCATTCATTCTTTCATTATTCGGATTGGCTTCCAACTGAATATTCTGATACTGAGAGATGGTTTTTTGTAAGTGTTTGGTGGGGTTTAATCCTGAAATAATGCATTTGTGTGGTAATTGACTAAAAACTTGCTCACAAAGATAGAGTGCAGCTAACTCATTTTCGGCTACTGAGAGATTGGCATGATATAGGACATAGTCAGATGTTCCTGCCAGTGAAATGACTTCATTATTAGGGTGAAAACAAGGTATGAATTCTACTTTTTTATTGGGGAATCTATTTTTCAATTGTTTTGCGTCGCTTTGCGAAACAGCCATGATTGAATCAGCTGCTTGCAGTCTGGGTTCAAATAATTTGAATTTGACTGACTCAATCAGGAAATATAATTTATGGATAAAAATAGTGGTTGACTTTGCTAATTCACGGTAATAATCATGCTCAATATTCGCCTCACGGTATAGTTTTATGCGATGTTGGATTCGCTTATCGGTTAAGTAATAACAGGACATCAACCCTTCAAAAAGAATAGGGTAATCGTCACGAGTCAAGTTTTCAATCAATTGTCTATTTTTACGACTATAAACAGTGTAGGGCAGCACACTTAAGTTCGCAAAAAAAGAGGTGTTGCGCCGATAATAATATACTTTATCACAGATTAATTCGAGTTCAGGAGCTTGTGCACGATTGTACTCGAAGCAATGTAAAATAAGTTTAACGCCACATTCATTCAATGCTTTTAGCTTATAAAAAACATCAATTGCTCCGCCATAATTTGCAGGGAATGGGATATCAAACGATATAACGTGTAGAAATTTTGACATGAATTTTTACGATTTTAGTAAAATAAGTTGTTCAAAAATATTCTCAAATTGTTGGGCTTGTGCTTGACGAGAAAATGTCATTTTTTTATTCTGATCGACAGGTTGATGCGTATAACCAGTTTTTTTCCATTCTTCATATTTCTCTACAATAAACGCTTTAACTTCTTCGACGGTAGTGCCAGCAAGTCCTGCATTCGTCTCTTTGATGGCTGCCGACAAACAGCCTTCGTCACTACGGACACACAGAATTGGTTTTTCAACTCCCAAGGCTTCAAAAAACTTTGTGGTCATAATACCGTTGGAGCCGTTTGAGGTCGCTTTGTTTGAAAAAACTAACACAATGGAGGATTTCTGTAAAATCTGTGGGATGTTATCAATAGAAACATATGAATGAAAAATCATAGATTCATCTAATTGGTATTGACTTGTCAAGTTTTTTAACTTATTCTCACCGTCTTGATTTGTGTACCAATGTACTTCACAGTCCTTTTTGAATTTGCTATTTTCTGTTGTTAACTCACTTAATGCAACAAAAAACAGTTCTGGATCTTGCATGCTTTGTTCGTATAATTTTCCAGTGTACGAAAGGATGAATTTTTCTGTTTTTAGCTGGTTTGGGTAAAAAACATCAGCATCAAATCCATTATAAATTAAGTGGGTAGCTGGATTGTATGTTTTTAGAAAATCGACATGCCAAGGTGAAACGCTAATTAATGCTTGCGCTTTTTGTATCATGGAGTTTCGCCTTTTCACATTGATTTTCTTAAACCAATAGGCGACAGGTTTTAAAAAGTTGAATTTGTGTGCATGGTATTGATTACCTGGTGCTTGCTCTACTATGTCACGTAAATCGACAACTAGAGGAATTTTTTGTTTGTGTGCGATTTCAAAAGCCGCACGCAATGGGAATGTGTGAAAGGTGCTACATAAGACTAAATCAAATGAGTCATCTGTAAAATGTTTGCGTACTTGCTTCGAAAATTGTTTGTTTTTGTAGTCTAGAATCAAACTCAGCGTAGACTTGATAACCCATTCTAGTTTACCTACTAGACCTCGATGATGGTACAACTCAATTTCGTTGATAGGATACGAATGTGCAAAGGTGATGGGAGCAAATTTTTCAGTACAAAGTTGTATATTCCAACCGTTTTCAACTAAATAATGACATAAAAAACGTATGCGTGGTGTGAATGACGGTGGTCCAAAAGCATCACAAAGTATTAAAATACGTTTCATTTGGCAAGCAGTTTTATTATCTCTTGATACAACGTTTTATGGTAGTTATTATTGCCATCAAAAATCGTGTTATGCCAGAGTAGCGTTACTTCGCCATTATGTTTTTTTGTTTCTATCAGCAGATTAGTTACATAATCTAAGGCGGCTTCACAATTCAAATTCATGTAGTTTGGATTGCTTAATGTGCAATCCATCACCGTTAATGGATGAAGTGTTAGTGGTGTGATTTTTTTTGTAGCAACATTAATCCATTTTACGGCACGGCAAGTTCCTAAACGAAAACCTGCAACATCTGGATAGCCAAGCGTGAAGTCGTCGGTAATACTTGCCGTAAGAAGCATCTCCATATCTTCCGGCTGTAACGAGCGTAAGTAATGATGGCGGTTGCTGGTGATGCTCGTTCCAACGATTTTCTCGAGTCGTTTTCGTTCTTGTGGAATTCGTTCAAGTTTATCGCCTGATGCGTAACTCGCGTGCAGACCAATTTCGCAGTGATTCTTGTTTGCTAATTTTATAAATTGCTTGCTATCACAGCTTGTTAAGTCATAACATGGATAATCAAGTTTTGCGCCCTTTTTTACTGCTTTTACAAAGAAAATAATTTGAGCATCGGGTAACTTTCTATCTTCACTGATGATCCAAGGAAAGGTATAAGCAGGATCTTGTTCGAGTGAAAAGAGTGACTTTATGACTGCTTTAATGGAAAATTTACCCGGTAAAAAACTGCGTGCAACTCCTCCTAAAAAACCTCGGATATGTCGAAAATAAGCGATGAAATCGACATCGTGTGTGAGAAAAATGCGATGAATTTTTTCTTCAGGTTCATGGATGTTGCATCCACTTTCGCGCAACCAGCCACGGAGGATTTTTCCATATTCATCCACAATGGGTCGTGTAATAAAATCGGCTTGGTACGGCAGTGACTCTTTCCCAAGAAATCGTCCATGTTCGTCGCGACAATCTGTGCGATGAAGTGTCTCCTCGTAGCGTGAAAGTAGAAAATAACTACTTGCAATGATATCGGCATCAACGATTAAGGTTTTTCCCTCTTTTCTGACGGTTGGTTTACCGTAGAGTAGTGGAGTTCCTTCCAGGGTAGCTAAAGGTAATTGTGGTGCCGATTGTGGCGTGCCATAGAAGTCATCATCAAAAAAACGTGAGGGAATAATAACCACACGATAATTTTTAAACTCACGGCTATCATTGGTGTAGCCAACGTGCGAGATTAAATCGTCGTTGCCCTGGAGTAAGAACTGGATAATATAGGCAGTAGTTGCTTGCATGGTTATTTAAGTAACGCAAAGTTACAAATTTAATTATAAAAAGCGTTATAAAGGTTCAAAAAAACGGCTGCAACTCCAGTTACAGCCGTCAATTTATTTACGGAGTGAATTTTTTAAGCCAATTTTTCCAATTGTGCGATATTTTTGGCGATATCTTCCTCGGGTACGATGTAGTTCGTAAGTTCGCCAGCAAAGTAGCGATCGTACGATGCCATGTCGATTAAACCATGTCCAGAAAGATTAAATAAAATAACCTTTTCTTTACCTTCTTCTTTCGCTTTTAACGCTTCTTTGATGGCAACAGAGATGGCGTGTGTCGATTCTGGAGCGGGAATAATTCCTTCTGCTTGTGCAAATAGCACACCCGCTTCGAATGATTCTAATTGCTGAACATCAGCCGCTTCAATAAGATTATCTTTCATCAATTGGCTTACAATGCTTCCTGCG
>DATFIF010000002.1:0-4011 GCA_035270405.1 Paludibacteraceae bacterium
AAATCAGAACGAAAGTTTTTGAATCAAGTGGTGACGATGCTGAGTATAACAACATTTTAATTCGTTCAGAGGAGCGAGTTGGATTCTTTACTTATGATGATAATTCTCTTGTAAAGGTAACCTTACCAGATATCGCATAACATGAAAATTGATTTAATTTTAAATCACGTACTCGGGAAAAAGGGAGACACTATAAGTGTTTCCCAGCCGAGGGGTGATTATCTAATTAGAATGGGCGTTGCTGAAAAGCACGTAGCCAGAGCGGAGGTTGAGCAAGAAGAAAAACCGAAACCAAAAAAAGAGACTAAACCGAAAACTAAATAATAAATGTAATGATTACACTTGTAGAGGTAAAAGAATATATGAACATCGATTTTAACGATTACGATTCGATGCTTCAAATTATGTTAGATGCTTCAATTGACAGAGCAAAAACGATAACTGGAGTTGATGAAGATAATTTCAACTCTGAAATTAAATTGGCAATAATGAAAGATGTTGCATTTGCTTTTGAAAATCGAGGGAGCAACTCACAACTCAATACTGATACACTTGCAACTTACAGAAGGAATAGTTTGCGACCAATATTTTAAAACTAAATTATCATGTTGAAGTTAGGAGATTTAGACCAACGGATTGAATTTTTTGAAGAACAATCAATACAAGACGATTCAGGAAATTATGTTGTTACGAGCGTTTCTGTTTTGAAAACCTTCGCAAAAATCGAACAATTAAAACAAAGTAGGAAGTTAGAGGATGCACAATTGAAGTTCCCATCAACCTACAATGTTACAATTTTGAATCGAGATGGCTTTTTTCCTAACACCAATATGGTTATTAAGTGGCGAAATGACACTTATAATATTACATCAACACCCGAAATAGAAGATGTGAGGGTTCAAAAGTTTTACAGCTTTATAATCAGCAAATAGAATGAAAAATAAAACGGTTATTCAAAGCACTTTGACTTATGACTTAAACGGTTATAAGGAGGAGGTTATTGCGAAAACCAAACAACTCATTCAACAATTGATTTTTAAGACAAACATTGAAGCTACACGTGATGCACCTAAATTTGTATCAATAGGCAATAAATTTGAGGACAAAGGGTTGACTGGAAAAGTAGGGGTGATTGGAAAACAATCAGTTCCAAAGAACCAGAGCGACCCTGCAAATATGGCTGCTTACTTTGAATTTGGTACAGGTTTATCAGCTTCTCAAATTTTAGCACCATATCCTCAATGGGTGAAGGATATTGCATACGAATATTATGTAAGTGGAAATGGGACACTAATCGGCAAGCCTTATTTATTCAACAACTTTTTAAAAAACATTGAAACATTTGAGCGTGATTTAAATTCATTGCTTGAAAAAGAATTTAAAAAATAATGGATGTAACTAAAGAAATAAGGACGAGATATTTTCAGGCGATAAAAGGCTTGACATATCAGGGCGTGACAATTCCTATATTTGTGGGTTTTTTGGATGATTCAGCTTCACTACCAACAATTAATGGTGGGGAGGTTTATATTGTCATTCAGGACCAGCAAGCGTACGATTCGGCAATACAGCCTTATTGCACCTACAACGTTACATCTGATATTACAATTCGAGTAGTTTCTAAATTCACAAAAAAGGGTACGACTTCAATAGTTGAAGATATTGCAATGGAGGTTGACAACAGGATACGGGGAACGATTAAAAAAAGAGATGAGAACGTGATAGGAGTTGGGAGGGTGCGACTTTCAGTTAATAGATTGCTAGTTGAAAATTCTGATACTCACACGGCTTATCAAAAAATACTAATTTATCAAAACGATTTATATTTAACAAACAATTAAAAAACAAATACAATGGCAGAAAGAATTTACAAAAAAGGACACACAGGCATACTTTCAGTTAAAGATGCTTCAACCTACAAGCCTTTGGTGTGTATTACGAGCACATCAGTAGATAGAAGTGCTAACACCTCGGAAATGGTTAATTATTGCACGCAAGGCGAGACAGTGACTCAAATAGACAGTATTTCACGTTCAGTTAGTTTTGATGCTACCATAGTTGACGAAACAGACTTAGGAGATGATACAGGATATGCGGATTTGGTTGCAATTATGGAAACCAAAGAGAGCCATACCTTCAAGATTGAGGGTAGAGATGGAAATCAGTTTTTCTCTGCTTCAATCACAAGTTTATCTGACACTTTTGCAGGCGGTGAAAATGCTACTTTTTCGGGGACAATGACAGTTCACGGCGAATTTTTAGCAACCGACCCAGAAGTTTAATCAATTAGAACAAAAATCAAATTATGTTTGAAACAAAAATTAATTTTCAAGGGAAAGAACGCAAGATAAAATTCGGTTCATGGGTGACTGGAAATATTGAAAAATTAGTAAATAAAGAAGGGTACGGAAACATTGAACTACTTGCGAGCCTCATCTTTTACGGTTTGATAATGGGCGAAAAGTTAAGGGCAAGCTTCACAGCAAATGAAGAACTACCCTTTGACGTTTTCGATTGTTATGATTGGATTGATGAAGTGGGCGGAATAACTTCGGATGAGGTCCAACGCATTCAAGACCTTTATGTAAAGCATAATGAGACGAATGTGCCAAAATCAGACAAAAAAAAAGTAGCGGAGACGCAGAAAGTGAAGTAGAATTTGATTGGAATTCGGACGTGGTAGCTTTTGCGTGTGGTGAGCTTGGCTTAAGATTAGAAGAATTTTACGAAATGCCGTGGTGTGAATTTTTAATTAAATCTTATGCTTACAGTAGAATGCAAGAGGAAAAGTTAAGGCACACACGGTTAATAGCTTACAGCTCACAAATTGGAAGTCATTTAGACCCGAAGAAGCTACCACGTTCGATAGACCAATTTATGAAAATTGGGAGCGAAAATAATGCAAGAAAATCAAATAAAAATGTTATATTTGACGATATGAAAGAGCTATTTAAAAAACGAATGCAAGAATATAAAAGTCAACAAAACAATTAACACGAACAGCAGATGAGTTTCATAGCGCAAATAACGGCAGACATTAGCAATTTTGATAACAACATCAAAAAGGCGGTTGACATTACGAATAGCTCAACGAAAAAAATGCAAGCTCAATTTGACAAATTGGGAGATTCATTTGTAAAAATTGGAGCTAAAGCAAGCATTTTATCGACTGCTATAATTGGTGCAACGGTTGGGCTTGTTAAAATGGGTATTGATGCTGGGAATGCTTCGGCAGAAATAAATAATCTTTCAACAGCCACAAGCCTTTCAACTGATTTAATTCAAGAGTTATCTTATGTTGCGACCGCTTCAAATTCGTCATTTGAGGGTTTGCAAAGCTCAATGAACTCATTTCAGAGACGTTTAAAAACAGTTGGAGAAGAGGGTAGCAAGGTTAATGAGATGTTCGGAAAGTTGGGCGTCTCGACAGCTGATGCAAGCGGAAATGTTAAAAGCATGGACGATGTATTATTGGATACGTTCAATAAGCTTGGAGACATGGAAAACGGACTTGCAAAAAATGCTATCGGAGCTGAACTGTTCGGAAGAAGTTGGAATGAGGTATCTTTAATTGTTTCGAGTGGTTCAAAAGGAATTGCAGAATTAAGAGAGGAAGCGAATAAGCTTGGTTTAGTACTTGATGAAAATACACTTCAAAGCTCGGACGACTTCGCAACAGCAATGGAGCTTGTAGGTTTTCAAGTTGACAAGATTAAGTCAAAAATAGGTGCAGGATTTGTTCCGATTCTTCAGGAAACTGTTTTGCCATTACTTCAAGAAAAAATAATACCCGCCGTAAGCAAATTCGCTGATTTTATCGGGCAATTATCAGAAAAATTTAATGCCTTAAGTCCATCAACAAAAAGTGCAATTTTTGCATTAGGTGGAATTGCCACAGCAATTGGACCCGTTTTGTTGGGTTTGGGTGGAATAATTAAAATTTTGCCTTTAGTTATGGCAGGATTTACAGCCATAACTGGTCCCGTTGGAATTGCCATTGCTGCAATTGCA
>DATFIF010000003.1:0-6472 GCA_035270405.1 Paludibacteraceae bacterium
ACAAGTCCTGCGAAAAACGCACCAAGAATTCCCTCTAAACCTGCCGCATCTGACAACAATGAGGCGATGAAAACAATGGCTAAAACAAAAATATATTGAGCTACACTATCGCTGAAACGGCGAAGAAAATAGCGTGCAATTCTTGGTAAAATAAAAAATATAATAAATCCACACAATAGTGCTGAAATTCCAAATTTTAGCCAATAGAGTGGTCCAACATTATTGTTGTGAATGGCGACAATCGCTGCCAAAATGAGCAACGCAGCAGTAACCGTAAAAATAGTCCCCGCAACGGCAATACTGACTGCACGATTTTTTGAAATTCCCATTTTGCTCACAATCGGATAGGCAATCAAGGTGTGTGAAGCATACATACTGGCTAAAAGCGTGGAGGTAATGAGGTCAAATTTTAAGATGTAAATACCTGAAAGTACTCCTAAAACCATCGGAATAATAAACGTGTAAAATCCAAAAATTACTCCTTTAGTACTATTTTTTTTGAATGTGTTTAAGTCGATTTCAAGCCCTGCAAGAAACATGATGTACAAAATACCTACTTTGCCGAAAAGTTTAAAACTTTCGTCGTTTGATAGTATATTTAAGCCAAATGGGCCCAACAACATGCCAGCTACAATCAAACCTATAATATGAGGAATTCTCAATTTGTTCAACAGTGGAGCTGACAAAATAATGAGTAATACCAATAAGAAAATCGGTATCGGATCTGTGAGTGGTAACTGTGGTAACGTGAACCAGTCGTTCATTGATATATTTTTTACAAAGATAGAGATTTTTTCAATGCCTCGTTTATGCTTAAATTAAAAACAGCCACATCAAATGCGGCTGTTTTTTTTATTCAAATATCAACGCGTGTTTTTTTCTTCAATTCAAAATCACGACCGAGGTATTTTTCACGTACGATTGGATTAGCTGCCAATTCTTCGGGCGTTCCTTGAAATAAAATGGTGCCTTCGAACAATAAATAAGCGCGATTGGTAATAGAAAGCGTTTCATCGACATTGTGGTCGGTAATTAAAATTCCAATATTGCGGTCTTTTAAATGCCATACAATATCTTGAATGTCCTGAACTGCAATCGGATCGACACCAGCGAATGGTTCGTCGAGCATGATAAAATTTGGCTCAATAGCCAAACAACGCGCAATTTCAGTTCGTCGGCGTTCGCCGCCAGAAAGACGATCTCCAATATTTTTGCGTACCGTTTCAAGACGAAATTCTTTTATTAAACTCTCTAGTTTTTCGTTTTGTTCTTCGCGCGATTTTTTTGTCAGTTCTAAAACTGAACGGATATTATTCTCAACAGTCATTTTGCGAAATACGGAAGGTTCTTGTGCCAAATAACCAATACCAGCTTGAGCGCGTTTGTAAACCGGGTAATTGGTAATGTCGACATCATTTAGAAAGATTTTTCCTTTATTCGGAGTAGTCAATCCCGTTGTCATATAAAAGGTGGTAGTTTTTCCTGCACCGTTAGGACCGAGTAAACCAACGATTTCTCCCTGTTTTACATTGATGGAAACATTATTTACGACAGTTCGATTGCCGTATGTTTTCACCAAGTTTTCGGTGCGTAATACCATCCCTAAATCTTCCATTTTTTGCTTTTTGAATTAAATGAGAACGTAAGTGTTAGTGGCTTATCTGGCCTATGGCTTCTGGGTCGTGTTTGTATTTGAATACCAAAGCAAACACAATTGTCACAACGAGTGAGTAGCCTGCAAAGATGTACCAAGAATTTGGCCAACCATACACATCAACAATAGCTCCAGCAGCGTAAGAGCCAATAAAAGCACCAAATCCGTTTGTCATAATCATAAATACACCTTGTGCACTTGATCGAATGGACGGACTTGTCTCTTTTTCGACAAATAATGCGCCTGAGATATTGAAGAAATCAAATGCTACGCCATATACAAGCATCGAAAGTACAAACATCCAAACACCAGGTCCAGGATTTCCAGCTCCTAGCAATGCAAAACGCAACACCCAAGCAACCATAGATATGAGCATCACTTTCTTAATACCAAAACGTTTTAAGAAGAATGGAATCAGCAGAATACACAATGTTTCTGAAATTTGTGACAAGGAAATAAGCATCACAGAGTGGTCCACTCCAAACGTGCCTTTGTAAATTTCCATTTCGCCAAAACTTTGAATATAACCATCAGCAAATGCATTGGTTACTTGTAATGACATTCCTAATAACATAGAGAATATAAAGAAAATAGCCATTTTCTTCTGTTTGAAGAGTGCAAAAGCACGTAAACCTAACGTATCTACCCAATTTTTTTTATCAGCATTTTTATCGAGATCACATTTTGGCATAGTGAAAGCGTATAAACCTAATGCAATACCTAAACCTGCAGACATAAACATTTGATTAGGAGTTAAGCCCAATTTGAATAAGTCGACAATCCACATCGCACAAATGAAACCAATAGTTCCGAACACTCGAATAGGAGGGAAATCTTTGACGGTGTCCATACCCGATTTTGAAAGGGCATTAAATGCTACCGAGTTTGATAAGGCAATCGTTGGCATATAGAACATCACACTACATAAAATCAAAGGATACAACGTGTCGTAAGTTGTTTGAAAAGCAGCAGCAGTCATAAAAGCAGCCGCAATCAAGTGACAAATCCCCAGCACTTTTTGAGCAGGAATCCAACGGTCGGCAACGATACCTACTAGCGCCGGCATAAATAAAGATGCAATACCCATCGTAGCAAAAAAACTTCCGATTTGTCCTCCAGAAAACGCAAGACCTTTACCTAAATACGCTCCCAAAGAAATTAGCCATGCTCCCCAAATAGCATATTGGAGAAAATTCATGACAATTAAACGCAATTTCATGTTCATAACAGTTTAGATTTAAGATTAAATATAGATTTTAGTTAGTTAATTTTTTCTATTTTTGTTTTTTTCGAGTCTTTAGTTCGTCTCTAATTTGGGCAGCTTGTTCATAGTTCTCATTTTCAATGGCCTGTTCTAACAACTGCTTGAGTGTTTTTGGCGAAAGTTTTTGAATGTTAGCGTCATGTGTGTTTTTATTGCTAATCACTACCTCTTCCACTTGGTCTAAAATGGCTGAGTCTATAAAAATAGGTGTGTTGCACCGAAGTGCTAAAGCAATTCCGTCTGATGCACGTGACTCAATAATAAATACGTTATTTCGTTTTTGCCAGGTTTGTTGTGCTAAAAAAAGTCCCTCTTCTTTGCTGAAAATCAAAACATCTTTCAATTTGATATTAAAATTGTCAGCTATCTTAGCGATGAGATCATGCGGAAGCGGTACTGATATTTCAATATTTTGAAGAGAAGCTGAAATCGATTGAGCTTCAATTTTACCTATCAAAATTGGTACTCGGCGCTCACCGAGTACTTCTTCGAGCAATAGCCAATAAATGTCTTGTGACGATTTGACTTCACTGATACCTAAAATTTTTATTTGAACTTTCTCCATCTTTGTACAAACAACTCGCAAAGATATAATTTTTTAGCGATTTACCCTTTAAAAAAGTAGGTAAAAGTTAATGTTTAATAACTATTTTAGTAGCGCTTGAGTGCATCTTCGAGAAACCGCACTAAATTATCAGGATTTTCGTCGAACGCGAATGAACCAGATAAGGGTTTCCCCTCATTATCTAAAACGACGTAAAATGGTTGTGCATTCGAGCCAAACTTGTGACGTTGTAGGTAACTATTGCGATCTCCTACTGTTTCAATGGTTCGTTGTGTGCCGTTTTCTTCAATCACGTATGGTTTGGCTAAAGCTGTTTTATCATCTACGAATAGTGTAATTAGCACATAATCGTTTTGTAAAAGTGAAGCTATGCGCGGATCTCCCCAGACAGAGGCTTCCATTTTACGGCAATTGACACAACCAAAACCAGAAAAATCGACAACAACTGGCTTTTGTTTCTCCTGAGCATAACGCATTCCGAGTTCAAAATCATCAAACTCGGCACGCACTTCATTTGTGTACAGATTAAAATCTTGTGTTGAAAGTGGCGGAGCAAATGCGCTAATGGCTTTCAAAGGCGCTCCCCATAAACCTGGAATCATATATATGGCAAACGAAAAAGATACCAACGCCATCATCAGACGAGAAACAGAAATACGTTCGAGTTTATCGTCGTGTGGTAAAAGCAGTTTACCCAAGAGATAAAATCCTAATAGAGCAAAAATAGTAATCCAAAGCACGAGGAATACTTCACGATCGAGAATGCCCCAACCATAAGCTAAATCTGCTACGGATAAGAATTTAAGTGCTAATGCGAGTTCTAAAAATCCAAGAACAACTTTAACGGAATTCAACCAACCGCCCGATTTAGGCATCGATTTTAGCCATGATGGGAAGAGTGCAAACAGACTAAAAGGAAGCGCTAAGGCCACCGCAAAGCCAAACATGCCGATTGCAGGAGCGAGTAGCGAACCGGTAGTCGAAACTTCTACTAACAATGTTCCAATAATTGGACCCGTGCACGAAAAAGAGACTAAAACAAGTGTAAAGGACATGAGTAAAATACTCAAAATTCCAGAGGTTTTTTCGGCTTTTTGGTCTAGTTTACTTGACCATGAGGCTGGTAATGTAAGTTCGAACGCTCCAAAGAATGAAACAGCAAATAAAACTAACAATGCAAAGAAAAAGAGATTGAAAAAAGCATTCGTTGCCAAACTATTTAAAGCGCTAGCACCAAAAATTAACGTGATGAGTAAGCCTAAAATTAAGTAAATAACAACGATTGAAATTCCGTATAAAATGGCGTCACGTCTTCCTTTTCGTTTGTCGTTTGAACGTTTCAAAAAGAAACTAACCGTCATTGGGATGATGGGCCACACACAAGGTGTAAATAACGCAACAACTCCACCTAGAAATCCTAAAATTAAAATCATCCAAAGCGATGTGTCTGATGTTTTGGTCTCGTTGTTAAATAGTTGTATTTCGTCGATTACAGGCGTGTAAAAATTACTCGTAAAAGTAGCTTTTTCGATAAGTAGTGTGTCGGATGACGCCATTTCTAAAGGCGCAACGGTTGCAACAGCTTCGTTTTCTGATTTTGTATTGGCGGATTTGGCACTCGCAACAGTATTTTCTTCTTTGTTACTTGTAATATCAAATGGTATTTTGATTGGAGGCAAACAGGTTTCGCCATTACAAGCCATAAATTCGATATAACCAGCTATGCGATAAGGTTTTTTGGTAATTTTTAGTTCTTGCTTGAAAATGGCTGACTGTGCGTACCAATTCAATTCCATCTCAAAAACATCGTCATATTGACGAATTAAATTAGAAGTTGACGTTACATTTCCTACGAGTGTGGTATTTTCGACTGTTTCAAACTTGAATGAAGTGGCACGCGGACCACCTTCGGGCAAAGAAGTTCCGTATACATGCCACCCTTTTTCAATCGTTGCAGCGAATTTAACGGTGATTGTTTTACCATTTTCGATGGATGAGACCTTCCATTTTACAGGGTCATAAATTTGTGAAAAAAGTGCAAGAGACGACACTAAAAGGAGAATCGAAAGAAGTGCTTTTTTGCTCATAAGATACGTTATTAGAGTTTATTAATGCAAAGATAATGAGTTTTTTCTTCAAATTGAATAAGCTAAGTCCGTTTTAGATTTGTTTAAGATATTCAAGCTCTTTAGTAACATATTCAAAGATAAAACGCGCATAAGGTTCTTCTCGTTCGGCAAATTGACTCGTGAGATTTTCTACTAAAGATAGGCGAGTTTGTTGGTCGCTTGCGACTCGTGAAAGGAAAGTGGCCATCGCTTGAGCTACTGTAAAAGTTGAATCTTTGGCATCGTTATATCGTGCAACTAACTGCTCGATGAGTTTGTCTGATAACTGCTCTGTTATACGTGTGGCTGTGGCGATACTCGTTAAAAAAACAAATTCACTCGTGTGATTCACTAATCTTTCTATCAAATTAGCTGCGTTTGGTAATCGCGAGAAAAGTGTCATAGCGGCAATTTCTGATAGTTCGTGGGTTGGAATTTGTTCACACCATTTTATAGCCATTGCGGTAGTCATTTCATTGGTTGGAACAAGTAGCGAACCGATAATCATGCTTTCGCGAATTCCTAAAAACCAAAGTTGAGTTGCCAATTGTAAGTTTGGCTCGTACTGTTTGGCTATTTCTCGCAAGCGGGGGAGTGCAACGCCATAATTTTCTTTGTAGTGAATCCCTTTTTGTTCCATACTTTCAACGGTCACGCCATTCATTGAACCGCGAATGATACGTTTGATTTGGTTCACCTGTACTGTAATTGATTTATTCTCAATGGTATAAGTTTTCTGTAAATTCATATGCTATTTTTTAGTGTTTATTCTTGTTTCGGATTAAATAATTATTTACCTTTGCACTCGCAGAAACATGGTGGCTGTAGTTCAGCTGGTTAGAGCGCTGGTTTGTGGTACCAGAGGTCGTGGGTTCGAACCC
>DATFIF010000004.1:0-6503 GCA_035270405.1 Paludibacteraceae bacterium
GTTTCCACTTTGCGTTCTTCGCAACTTGTAAATAAACCTATTACCACTAAAAAAATAGCTACTGATTGTTTCATACATCTAATTATTTGAATAATTTACCACACAAAGATAGTCATCATAACTAAAACTTAATGCGTTTTGCTAGTTTAAAATGATTCTAAAAATCTTTACACATGCCATTTAATCCAAAAAACCACTTAGCTAAATGCTAAGTGGTTAATTATCAATAAATTGTGTTGCGGAAGCTGGACTCGAACCAACGACCTTCGGGTTATGAGCCCGACGAGCTACCACTGCTCCATTCCGCGATATTTTGTGAGTGCAAAGGTAATACTTTTTTCATACAAAACAATATTTTAGACGTTAAAAAGATTTTTTTGTGAATTCTCTCCTAAAAGTTAAGCTATAACGATAAAAAAACTTCATTTGTTTTTATATTTTGTATATTTGTAGTTGCTAAAACTCCTTCTTACGATCCCTAAAACAATATTATGAGCACAATCATTTCAATCAAATATATAAAACGAACCGTATCGAAGGTGCTCCTCTTACTAAGCTTTATAACCTTTTTAACAGGTTGTGAGACCAAAAATGAAATTCCAATCACTAAACTCATCGTACATAAACCTCTAGGTATAGCATTTCCGCCATACGGAACAATATCGGCTTTAGAAACGGCAGAACCCTATTTAAAGGAGTTGCAAATAGACCGAATTAAAATGAGTGTAAATTGGAAATTTATTGAAAAAACTAAAGGAAACTACTCGTGGAGTAATTTGGATTATCGTATATCCTTCTACAACGCACATCAAATTAAAGTTTTTATCACGATTGACACCCAATTGCCAGATTATCTTTCAGGAAATTATAGCGAAATTAGCGGTAACGAATTGGCTGAGTTTACAACTTTCATCCACGCTTTTGTTGAGCGATATCATAACAAAATCTATTTGATACAAGTAGGGAACGAATGGGATGGATGGGGAGGATTTGCAGGAAGTGCAGAGGATTACACACAATTAAACAATGTGCTTTACAACGAAGTAAAGGCTATCACTAACACTTTGCCCGTTGTATTAGGAGGTATTAATGCATATCTTCCTTACCAAACTATTTATGTAAATAATCAAAATATACATCTTGGAAATAGACAATTATATAAACATGAACAGTTCTTGTTAAATTATAAAATAAAAGCTGCCGAAAACAAACAAAAAGGAATAGACGAACGCATAACATACGTTTTTAGAAATGCTGACTATGATATGGTTGACATTCATCTATATGATGAAGCCGAATTGTTTTCAGACTATATTACCATCGTTAAACAGCTGACTGACAAACAACTTATAGTGTCAGAATTTGGAGCGCCTAATCCTCAGTACGAACTTTATAACGAAAGCTACCAAACTACACGATTAATAGCTATTTGGCAATCGCTTAACTCTCTGGACGTAGAAGAAGTTTATCATTTTAGTCTTATTGATAGCGAAGATGCATATCATTGTAATAACGGATTGCTATCAAAGAAGAAAAAGAAAAAGACTGCCTATTATTTATATCAAAATAGAACTGATAATTAGTAGGAACAACAGAAGTAATTCAACTTTGTATTCACAAACAATCATCCTATGAAACTCCTTTTTATCTGTTTAGGTAACATTTGCCGCTCACCCATGGCGGAAGCCATTTTTAACCAAAAATTAATTGGACGAAACTTAACTGCCGAAGTAGATTCGGCTGGATTAGAAAACTACCACGAAGGCGACCAAGCCGATAGTCGCATGCGTGCACACGCCAAAAAACGCGGTTATAGTATTACGCACATTTCTCGTCCGATAACGCTACACGATTTTGAACACTTCGATTTAATTCTTGGAATGGATGCACAAAATATGCGTGCACTCAAAAGTCGAGCGCCAAAAGGCACCGAACACAAACTATGCTTGATTACCAATTATTGTGAGAGATTTATGTTAGCGGACTCTGTACCAGATCCCTATTATGGTGGCGACGCAGGTTTTGAAACAGTCATCAACCTCTTGGAAGATGCGTGTGAAGGAGTTATTGTAAAAGAATTTTTAGAGAAAAAAGAGGGCTAAACGTCTGTTTTTTACTCAAAATTAAAACAAATAGTAAACATGCGTGAAGTCAGTCGACTAATAGCCGCAGAATACTTTTGATCGGATGGCACGAGAGGATCTGCAGAACGATCGCTCCAAGGAACGAGTAAATCATTGAATCCTAAGGCAAATTTTATCTCTGGCGAAAAACGGAAATAGTTAAAGTAGAACGTGCATCCTACGCCGAAATCGACAAAATAATCGGTCGTCTTCAGCAAAACAGGCATCTGTCTGTCACCAGCAAGATCAAACATAACTCCACCTCCAGCCATGACATAAGGACGAAAATTAGAGATGCGTGGCGCATTGAATTTGAAGTAAGCCGGTATTGAAATAATCGTTGATTTGATATTGGTTTTGATAATTTCATTGTCCACATTATTGGAATATGAAATTGTTCTATCGGCGAGATGTAAGGCTGGCACGAGGCGAAAATTGAAATGTTTACTTAAGCGAACATCGCCAATAAAACCAACCATAAAACCTGGCATCAACATCGACACATCGGCATCGTATATTTTACCATCAATCTCTTTATGGCTTTGTATGAAATCAAAATCCATCACATTAACGCCCAGCGTAAAACCAAAATGCAAGGTCTTATAATCGACCAAAGGTAAATTGTCCTGCGCACGAACTCCGATACACAAGCTAAACAAGAAAGATATGAGTAAAAAACGTTTCACAGTGTAAAAACGAATAATTAAGATTTTTATTGTCGAGCCACATCGTAAAAGCCCCAACAACACCATTTTAAATCTAAATTTGAATTAATTGTGTTAAAAAGTTTGCCAGCAATGGAATTTAGTGTAATTTTGCATTGCTAATTAATACTAATCAAAAAAATAAAAACATGGCTTACGTTATTAATGATGATTGCGTTGCTTGTGGCACTTGCCTCAGCGAATGTCCAGTAGAAGCAATTTCAGAAGGTGACATCTACGTTATAGATGCTGATATTTGTACCGATTGTGGTAGTTGTGCTGAAGTGTGTCCTTCAGAAGCAATTCACCCTGCTTAAGCAATTAAAAAAAAGATTTTAAAGCTGTTTGGTTTCCAAACAGCTTTTTTTGTCTCTTTTACATTCGTTCGGGTACATCAATACCCAATAAATACATGCTGTTTTTTATCATTTTAGCCACGTTTTCGGATAATAATAGACGGAAATTCCGTAGTTCTGAATTTTCTTCACGTAAAATAGAAAAATCGTGATAAAACTGGTTATACTCTTTCACTAAATCATACGCATAGTTAGCAATAACAGCCGGACTAAAACTATCGCCAGCCTCCTTAACAATAGCAGGATAATCAGCCAAAAGCTGAATTAAATACGTTTCTTTTTCTGATAATGAGAGTGAATCGTCGGCTGGAACAACCCTAATTTCCTGCTCTTCAGCTTTGCGCAAAACCGATTTGATGCGTGCATGCGTGTACTGAATAAATGGACCCGTATTTCCATTGAAATCGATTGACTCTTTTGGATTAAACGTCATATTTTTCTTAGGATCAACTTTTAAAATAAAATATTTGAGTGCGCCCAACCCAACCATGGTTGAAATAGCTTTTGCTTGTTCGGGCGTATAGCCATCCAATTTGCCCAGTTCTTGTGAAGTTTCGGTAGCTGTTTGCACCATTTCGTCGACCAAATCGTCGGCATCCACCACCGTTCCTTCTCTACTTTTCATTTTACCTTCAGGCAATTCTACCATACCATACGAAAAATGAACCAACTCTTTGCCCCATTCAAAACCTAACTTATCTAACAAAAGTGCCAACACTTGAAAATGGTAATTTTGCTCATTACCAACCACATAAACCATTTTATTGATGGGAAAATCATCATAACGCAATTTAGCGGTACCAATATCTTGAGTCATATAGACCGACGTTCCGTCGGCACGCAACAACAATTTTTCATCCAGTCCATCAGGCGTTAAATCCGCCCAAACAGAACCATCTTCGCGACGGTGGAATACGCCTTTGTCAAGCCCGTCTTCCACTTGTTGTTTGCCAACTAAATAGGTTTGCGACTCGTAATATATTTTATCAAAATCGACCCCTAATTTTTTATAGGTTTCATCAAATCCTGCGTAAACCCAGTTATTCATCATTTCCCACAAATGACGCGTGGCTACATCGCCTCGTTCCCAATCAAGCAACATTTGTTGTGTGGCAATCATTAATGGCGCATTTTTCTTGGCTTCATCCTCAGTTTGACCTTGCGACATCAACTCTTTGATTTGCACTTTGTACTCTTTATCGAAAGCTACGTAGTATTTTCCTACCAAACTATCGCCTTTCAAACCACTAGTTTCGGGTGTTTCGCCATGGCCAAAAAGTTGCCAAGCCAACATTGATTTACAAATATGAATGCCACGATCATTCACAATATTCGTTTTCACGACGTTCCAACCATTTGCTGCTTGGATTCTACTGATGCTATAACCCAACAAATTATTACGAATGTGTCCCAAATGAAGCGGTTTATTCGTATTTGGAGAAGAGTATTCAATCATCATTAATGGTGCGTCAGCAGAAGCCGCTACAGAACCATAATTCGTTTCACTAGCTATTTCGTTCAATTGTTCCACCCAATATGCTTGACCAATAGAAAGATTAAGAAAACCCTTAATCACATTAAATTTGGTTATAATCGCATTTTTTTCGTTCACGTATGCGCCAATTTCTTTCGCCGTTTCTTCGGGTGATTTACGCGCCGCTTTCACGAATGGAAAAACAACTACGGTAAGATCTCCTTCAAACTCTTTCTTGGTTTTTTGAAGTTGAACATCCTTAAGTACAAAGTCAATTCCATACAGTGATTTAACAGCCTGAACAACTGCTTCAGAAACGATTGATTCTAATTTCATAATACTCATAACTTAATAATTCGGGCAGCAAAGATACAAAAAATACAGGCACAAAAAAAGGACACATATGCGTCCTCTTTTTGTCTTTTTAATAAGTTTTACTTATTTAATAGCGTCAGCCAATTCTGCACCTGCTTTAAATTTAGCTACTTTTTTAGCTGCAATTGTAATAGGTTGTTTAGTTGCAGGGTTGATACCTTGACGAGCAGCGCGAGCAGCTACAGAGAATGTACCAAAACCAACTAAACCTACTTTATCACCAGCTGCAAGAGCTTTAGAAACATTAGCAACTAGAGCTTCAAGAGCTTTTTTTGCGTCAACTTTGCTAAGACCTGCGTCTGCAGCAATAGCACTGATTAAATCTGCTTTGTTCATAGTCAGAAAAATTAAAAGATTAGAGAACAATAAAAAGGGTTAAATGAAATTCTTTGACAAAAATAGGGGATTTTTTTCATCAAACAAATTATTTTCCTAATTTTTTCAAAAAAATTGCATAAAAAGGTTGTTTTAGTGCTTTAGAACATCTTTTGTGCCATATTTTGCCTATTTTTGTGCAAAATTTCAATCTATGAATATCAATAAACCGTCGTTTTTAAGCCAAATTCCACCTGTTGTACTGAATTTAATCATCATAAACCTCTTATTTTGGTTGGCTAGCATCATTTTACCAGATAAATTAGGCATTGATTTTACAGATATTTTAGGCATGCATTATTGGGAATCTGATAAGTTTCATCTTTATCAGTTGTTTTCATATATGTTTATGCACGACACATCTTCCATTTCGCATCTATTTTTTAATATGTTCGGGCTTTATATGTTTGGAAGAGTATTAGAACAGGTTTGGGGAGCGAAAAAATTCCTTTTTTATTATATGATCACAGGCGTGGGTGCAGCCATTGTACAACAACTATTTTGGTCTATTGATTTTTGGGCTGTTTCGGAAGCATTCAATACTGCCATTGCGCAAAACTCAGGAGCTCCGTTGATAGGTCAAGAGGCATTTTTGAGCCGTTATTTCCGTTTTCAAAATCTAGAAGCACTCACTGCTATAGATATTATGGGTATGAAAACAGCTTTTTTCAACTTACCTGTTACAGTTGGAGCATCAGGTGGATTGTTTGGAATTTTATTAGCATTCGGCTGGTTATTTCCGGAAATTAAACTAATTATGATATTTTTTCCTGTGCCAATTAAAGCGCGTATATTTGTATTGATTTATGGATTGGCGGAACTATTTTTAGGCGTAGCCAATTTTTCAGGCGATAGCGTAGCGCATTTTGCCCATTTAGGTGGTATGATTTTTGGTATATTACTCATACTTTATTGGCGAAAAAAAGGAACACTTTATCAACGATAACGACAAATGATTTGGGAACTGATGCGTTCTCACAAAAAGCTAAAGAGATAGAATAATGACTAGTTTTATAAATTCATTGCAACTTACTTTGAAAAATGGCTCAACCTTAATCAAATTACTTTATTTGAATATAGGACTTTTTCTTGTACT
>DATFIF010000005.1:0-6731 GCA_035270405.1 Paludibacteraceae bacterium
CATTCCACTTATGGCTTTTGAACAAGAAATTCAACGACGACGCACCTTTGCAATTATTTCGCACCCTGATGCTGGTAAAACCACTTTGACCGAAAAATTATTATTGTTCGGTGGCGCTATTCACGTAGCTGGTGCGGTAAAATCGAATAAAATTAAGAAAACTGCTACGTCCGACTGGATGGAAATCGAAAAACAACGTGGTATTTCGGTGGCCACTTCGGTGATGGGTTTTGAATATAACAACTACAAAATAAACATTCTCGACACACCTGGTCACCAGGATTTTGCCGAAGATACGTTCCGTACACTCACGGCTGTGGATAGCGTTATTATTGTGGTAGATGCCGCCAAAGGTGTGGAAGCACAAACACGCAAACTGATGCAAGTGTGTACCATGCGCAAAACGCCCGTAATGATTTTTGTGAACAAAATGGACCGCGAAGGTAAAGATCCATTCGATTTGCTCGATGAACTCGAAGCTGAATTAGGCATTGGTGTGCGACCTTTGAGCTGGCCTATCAATATGGGACAAAAATTTAAAGGGGTTTACAATATCTACCAACAAAAATTGAACCTATACACACCAAACAAACAAAAAATTAGCCAAACCGTCGCAGTGGATTTTAACAGCACTCAACTCGACACTTTGGTGGGTGAAGAAGATGCCACCAGTTTACGTGCCGATTTGGAATTGATTAACGGAGTTTATAATCCGTTCGACGTAAAAAAATATTTATCGGCGGACATCGCACCTGTATTTTTTGGTAGTGCCCTAAATACCTTTGGTGTAAAAGAGTTGTTAGATTGTTTTGTCGAGATTGCCCCCAAACCACTACCTATTGAATCGCAAGAACGTGAAGTAAAACCTAACGAAGAGCCGTTTACTGGATTTGTTTTCAAAATTCATGCAAATATGGATCCAAACCACCGCTCTTGTATCGCTTTCGTAAAAGTGTGTTCGGGGAAATTTGAGCGCAATGTTTCTTATAAACACATGCGATTAAATAAGCAACTAAGGTTTAGTAATCCGACCGCTTTTATGGCTCAGAAAAAAGAGACCGTTGACGAAGCCTACGCTGGCGACATTGTGGGTTTGCCAGATACGGGCAATTTCAAAATTGGCGACACACTCACTTCCGGAGAAAATCTACATTTCAAAGGTTTACCAAGTTTCTCACCGGAACTATTTAAGTATATCGAGAATGCCGACCCAATGAAAACCAAACAGTTACAAAAAGGTATTGAACAACTCATGGGTGAAGGTGTGGCGCAACTGTTTACACATCAAAATAATGGGCGGAAAATTATTGGAACGGTAGGACAACTGCAATTTGAAGTGATTGAATACCGTTTGCTACACGAATATGGCGCTCAAGTACGTTGGGAACCACTATCGCTCTACAAAGCCTGTTGGATTGAAAGTGATGACAAACAAGAACTCGAAAACTTCAAAAAACGCAAATTCCAATACATGGCGAAAGACAAAGATGGCCGCGACGTCTTTTTAGCCGAAAGTGGCTACTTACTCCAAATGGCACAATCGGATTTCGAAAACATCCGCTTCCATTTTAAGAGCGAATTCTAAAAAATCATTCGTAGAAATGTGTATATTTGTGAGGCGTGAATAAGAAATTTTAGCAAAAACAGAAAATAAAAACAGAAGCGACGCCATTCTACAACAAAGATGATGAGTGATGCCATAATATCCATACGTTTCTTTGACGACCGCGAAGTGCGAGCCGTCTGGGACGAGCAAAACGCTAAATGGTGGTTTAGTGTTTTGGATATTGTAGCTCTACTCACCGACCAAAACGACTACACCAAAACCCGCAATTATTGGAAATACCTTAAAGCCAAACTGAAAAAAGAAAACAGTCAAGTGGTTAGTGCTACTACCCAGTTGAAATTTCTTGCGCCAGATGGTAAAAAACGTTTAGCCGACATGTTGGATTATGCTGGCATTATTGCGTTAGGTAAAGAATTTCCGAGCAAAAAAGCGAACCGATTTATCGATTGGTTTACCCACAACGACGAAAGTATCGACGGCAAAAGCAAGACAAAGGCGTATGCCTTGTTCGAAAGTTCGCTTATCGACCATATAGAGGTTGGCACAGCCAAAGGCTTACAACAAATTCACGCCTATTTGTTTGGCGGATTATACAATTTTGCGGGACAAATCAGGCAGAAAAACATTTCAAAAGGTGGTTTTCAATTTGCCGTATCACATTTTTTAGGCAACACTTTAAAGGAGATTGAATCCATGCCCGAAACATCCTTCGACGAGATTGTGAACAAGTATGTAGAGATGAATATGGCACATCCATTTATGGAAGGCAACGGCAGAAGTACTCGAATTTGGTTGGATTTGATACTCAAAAAACGACTTCAAAAATGCGTGGATTGGAGTCAAATAAGCAAAACTGATTATTTGAATGCGATGATGCTAAGTCCAACCAACAGCAGCGTACTAAAAACGCATTTGCAAAATGCCCTCACTACCAAGATAAACGACCGCGAACTATTTCTAAAAGGTGTTGATTACTCGTACTATTACGAAGAAAACGACTTTTAATTACTTACCTAAAATTTAGTTTACCGCCAGTTTCATGGTACTCGTTTGGGTGAGTTTCTGATGATCGAGTAAATGGCGAACTACTTTTAAAACGACTTCTTCGGAATCTCCCATTTTTGTTATTAACTGATTAATAGAAAGAGGTTTTACGGTCAATAAGTTGACAATTTTTTGTTCTAATTTTACGAAGCGAGCATCTTGAAGTTCACGCGCTTTTTGAGCCAAACAAATATCACACTGTCCGCACGGTAACGTGTGTTTTTCGCCAAAATAGTTGAGCAACAAACGACTACGACACACCTCTTTTTGGTTCGCATAGTCGAGTACGGAATTAATACGACTCACATAACGTTCGCGACGCTCTTCGTAGGCTGCTTTTGGAATCACCAACTTGGCACTATCTTCACGCGACTGTGTGTAAATCAGAAATGGCGTCTTTTTAAATGGAATATAATGGACGATGTGTTGTTTGTCTAACGCGATTAACTGTTCGTAAATAGTTTGTCGTGATTGACCCAAACGTTTTGCAATCAACTCCTCATTAATATGAATCATATCGGTAAAAACACCGGTATACGATCGTAAAATAACTTCTATCAATTGGTCAAGTTTCGCATTTTGAGTTCTGAACTGATACAACTCTTCACGTTTCACCACAAACATGAGTTTCGATGGATTATCAACATCTTCCGTGAGTTCAATA
Source organism: Paludibacteraceae bacterium (assembly GCA_035270405.1). Classification (GTDB taxonomy): domain Bacteria; phylum Bacteroidota; class Bacteroidia; order Bacteroidales; family Paludibacteraceae; genus W0P28-013. The sequence goes on from DATFIF010000005.1 coordinate 3,276, forward strand.
TAATTGGATAACTCTAAGATTTTAAGTGCACTATGTGTCGAGATGATGGGCAAATGACACTCCATGCAAAATGCTTGTAAATTAAACGCATAAATCGCCTGATAACCCGATCCAATACCAATTTCGTAATAATCGGCAAGTGCTTGATACGTGGTTTTAATGCGTTCTTTATCTGGAAACGTATCGCTGACACGTTTTTTGAGTTTGGTCTCGTCTGTTTTGTTGTATAACAAAATCGCAAATGCCTTTTGTTCGTCACGTCCCGCACGTCCCGCTTCTTGAAAATAAGCTTCCAACGTATCAGGTAAATCCATGTGAACAACCGTGCGAACGTTGGGCTTGTCGATACCCATACCAAAGGCATTCGTAGATACAATAACACGACAATCGCCAGATTTCCAAGCTTTTTGCTTGTTATCTTTTTGTTCGTGCGACAATCCCGCATGAAAATAGTCAGACGCTATGTTATTTTGTACCAAAAAATCGGAAATCTCTTTCGTTTTTTTGCGACTACGCACATACACCACCGATGTGCCCGGTACGCGATTCAAAATATGTAACAATTGCTCTAACTTATCTTCCACGTAACGCACCACATAGACTAAATTATGACGTTCAAAACTTTTTTGAAAGAGATTTTTTTGAGGAAAGGCTAACCGTACTTGAATATCGTCCACCACTTCGGGTGTCGCCGTAGCCGTCAATGCCAAAACTGGCACGCCCGGAAGAAGGTTTCGAATTTCAGCTATTTGTAGGTAAGAAGGACGAAAATCGTAGCCCCATTGCGAAATACAGTGCGACTCGTCCACCGCAATCATGCTCACAGTCAAATTTTTCAATCGATTTTTAAATAAATCGGTCGCTAAACGTTCGGGAGAAACGTATAAAAATTTATAGTCGCCCAATTCACAATTATCAAAAGCAATCAAAATTTCATATTGAGCCATTCCCGAATAGATGGCTGTCGCTTTTATGCCGCGTTGTTTGAGGTTTTCCACTTGGTCTTTCATCAGTGCGATGAGTGGAGTTACCACAATACAAACACCCTCCTTCGCCAATGCTGGAACTTGGAATGTAATCGATTTTCCGCCACCCGTTGGCATCAACCCAAGTGTATCGTGACCGCACCCAACCGACTCAATAATGTCGAGTTGTAACGGACGGAAATCGTCGTATCCCCAATATTGTTTGAGAATATCGTGATAAATAGTATGTTTAGATATGGAAACAGGTGCGCTCATAGAATTTTACGTTGGTTGTTTTAGCGGTGTAGCGCACACCAAGCGATTACTGTTCAAGACTTTCGTTACAAAAATCATTGAAAGGTTTCATAGCACGAAAAACTTTCACTGCTTTTTCGCCAAAGTCAGCTGCACACAACTGCGAATCTTTCAAGGGATGTTCTACAATAAAATGTTTGTATTTCAGCAATTCCGCTGCTGGCGAATCTGACGAAAAACCAGTCGGTACACGTTTCAAAACTTCAGGAGAAACGACACCTTCAAAGGCTTTTTTAAACGAACGTTGTGATGTTATTTCTACTAATTCGTCATAATGTAAATCGATGGATTGACGCAACTGCTTGAGCGCGGCTGGCTCAGGAGTGTAAATGCCGCCACTTAAAAAAGAGGCATCTGGCTGCAGATGAAAATAGTAACCACTTAACGAACTTTTACGACCACCATTAGGAGCGATATAGGCACCAAAATGATTTTTATAAGGTAACTTATTGTGTGAAAACCGTACATCACGATAAATCCGAAACAGACAATCGTTCGGCGAAAGATACTTTATGCGTTCGTCAAACTCACCGATGCGCCCAATAAGCCACGCTACCTCCTCACGAAACGCCTCTAACGCAGTTTGATACCTATCTTTATTCGCTGCAAACCAATCTCGGTCGTTGTTTGCAATCAAATCACGTAAAAACTCTATAATTAATTGGTTTTGAATCATTCACTTATCACAAAACGAGCTGTTAAACGGTTACGTTGTTCTACAAAAACTAATTTTTCGCCTATCAACTTATCGACAATCTCTTTCGTATAATGACGAATGGTCAATAATTCCACATCGGTATTATACAACACTTCATATTCATCTTGTAATTCTACCACTAAATTTTTGAAAATCGCTGCGTTATAGTCAATACAAAGCGAAAAACTAATAGCGGAAGTTTGTATTAAACTTACTTTCAAGCGATAACTTGCTAAAATTGCAAAGATTTTGCTCAATTTCTCTTCCGCAATAAATGAAAAGTCACGCGGTGTCAAGGTCAATAAAACCTGATTAGCTTTATTGATATACACAGGAGGCAATTCCAATTTAATAGCAAATTCATTAATGATAGAGCCCTCTTTGGTTGGGTCAACAAAGGACTTTACACACAAAGGAATTTTCTTATTTTGTAACGGTTTTACGGTTTTGGGGTGAATAACACTGGCACCACAATAAGATAGTTCAATCGCCTCTTTATACGAAAGTTTCGGAATAACAACCACCTCCGAATAGCGTTTGGGATCGGCATTCATCACGCCTGGCACATCTTTCCAAATAACTACACTTTCAGCATTCAGCAAATTAGCTAAAATCGCTGCCGTGTAATCGGAACCTTCGCGACCAAGTGTGGTTGTTTGGTTCGTAATTGTTCCTGCAATAAATCCTTGCGTAATATAAAAATCAACCTCCTTAAAGTTGAAAGTGTTACAAATCAAATCATTCGACAACTCCATATCCACATTACCTTCGCGGTAGTTATCATCGGTTTTAAGCGATGTGCGAATATCTACAAATTCAGCTTTTTCGCCTTGCGATTTGATATAAGCTGCAACAATGGTGGTAGAAATCAACTCACCAAAAGAGACGATGCGATCATACTCGTAATCGTAACTAAGCGACGGTTTTTGTTTGGTAATCTCACGGAGTTCGCTATACAATAAGTTCAACCGGACATCAATCACTGTGCGATCGGAAAATAAATCAGTCACAATACCTTCGTGGTAATCGATAACAGCTTGTATGTTGGCTTCTAAGTCTGGTTTTCGGTTGAAAAAACTAGTCAAAACCTCTTCCAAAGCATTCGTAATTTTGCCCATGGCAGAAACCACGATAATCAATTTTTCGTTTTGCGAACGTACAATTTTATAGAGATTACGAACACCTTCAGCACTTTTAATTGAAGCACCACCAAATTTGAAAACTTTCATACAATCAATAGGTTATAATAAAAACTCTGGTTTAGAAATCGCATCACAAAGATAGAAGATAATGTTGAAATATACAATTGTTTTCATAGGCTATTTGTGCGATTTTTTAGTTTTATTGAGGGAATAACAACCCAACTATTATAACAAAAAATAGGCTGAGTAAGTACTTACCAGCCTATTTTATTGCAATTAACTAACTTAAATCATTAAGGAGCAGCCGCCAGAGTTGGATCCACAAACACGCGTGTTC
>DATFIF010000006.1:0-2477 GCA_035270405.1 Paludibacteraceae bacterium
GGATTGTTACACGACCAAGTTACACCATTATCGACATTAATTGAAAATGGATTGCGCACACTATCCACATGTTCTGTTACTGCAAATGTAATAGGTGAAACCGCCAAGTTAGCAACATCATTTGCCCAATTGGCATTTTGAGGATACAAACCCGGTGTCAACACAAGACTCCCAAAAGGGCCTTCTAAATTAGTTAAATAATTGGTATTATGAGGCACAGTGTCAGTAATAGAAAGAGAGCCACCAACAGCAAACTCAAAATGACATGAATCTATGCACTTAGTATTAGGTAGTAACTGTTTATCAAAATAACAATTCGTGATTGCACTAATCCCTGCTGTTTCTTGTTGAAAACGACCTACTAAAGCACCAACTTCCGAGGTTGCAACACCTTCCACGACACCTATATTATATGACGTAAGCACATTCGCACCTGCTTCGACCATGCCAGCTAAACCACCAATAAGAAAATCGCTATCCGTAGAAATTTTACCTGTATTGAAACAACTTTCTAGTGTTCCACCAAGTAAATAACCTGTGATACCACCAACATTTTTCAGACCGGAACCCGTAGTAGCAAAAACAGAGCCCGTATTGAATGACTCTCTAATAATAGAATTATCAGCTTTACCCACTAATCCTCCGACATTTTCAATTCCTGAAATAGCCAGTGTATTATAACAATTGGTAAGTGTGGAACTCTCAGCCAAACCAACCAAGCCTGCCACAAAATTATTACCAGTAACTGAGCCATTTTCAAGTCCTAAATTTGAAATCGTTGCACTAGACACATGACCAAACAGAGCTTGATAATCAGCAGCTGCATTAATCTGAACATTTTTGATTACATGTGCATCGCCATTAAAATGACCTGAAAAAGACGAAACCGAATTGCCTATTGGCGTCCAACTTTTATCAGCTAAATCAATATCAGCAGTTAAAATAAATTCAACACCTAAATAATTAGAACCCATATTGACTTGTTGGGCCAAATAAGCTAATTCGTCAGCGTTTGAAATTTGATAAGGATTGCCAGGAGTCCCGTCACCTACAGTCAAAATAGTGAGATTAAATGCAAAAAGAGATGAAAAGAAGAGAGAGAGAAACACAAGAGAAGTAAACTTTTTCATGGTTTTCCAGTTAAAATTAGTATCGTGTAAAGGTTAATTGACGGCAAAGTTATAAAATAAATCGAAAATCATACTATTAAAATAAAAAAAATGTATGTTAAGTCCCTCAAGCAACGTAATTAACCGATTTTACAGAGACGAAAATCACATTTTATAAGATAAAAGTGCCTCCTTTTTGAAAAATAGAGTATCTTTGGAGCGTTTTTAAAACTGTGAATGAACTATGCAAACAGACCTATTTTCAAGCCGTCACATTGGCATTACTGAGCAGGATTTACCGCAAATGTTGTCAGTAATAGGAGTTAAATCTGTAGACGACTTGATGAACCAAACAATTCCTGCTACTATTCGTCTAAAAAAACCGCTAAAGCTACCAGCGGCGATGACTGAAACCGAATTTTTAACTCATATTCACGATTTAGCTGAAAAAAATGTCGTAGCGGACAGTTATATTGGCTTGGGTTATTACGGAACAGTAACGCCTGCGGTTATTTTGCGTAACGTATTTGAAAATCCTGTTTGGTACACCTCTTATACACCGTATCAAGCTGAAATTTCTCAAGGGCGCTTAGAGGCGTTGCTCAATTTCCAAACGATGGTTTCTGATTTAACAGCTTTGCCGCTTGCTAACAGTTCGTTATTGGACGAGGCAACTGCTGCTGCCGAAGCCATGACTATGATGTACAATTTACGCAGTCGTGCGCAAGTAAAAGATGAAATCAATACGATATTTATAGACAAGCAGGTTTTTCCACAAACACTTGATGTACTAAAAACACGAAGTTTGCCACAAGGCATTCAATTATTGGTAGGTGATTTCGAAACGTTTGACTTTTCAACGCCACTATTTGGTGCTATTGTTCAATATCCAAATAACAACGGCGAAATTTGCGACTATAAAACTTTTACCGAAACGTGTCACGCGCACGATACCAAAGTAGCAGTTATTGCTGATTTATTAGCACTCACTATTTTAGTTCCTCCTGGGGAATGGGGCGCAGATATTGCGATTGGTACGACACAGCGTTTTGGAATGCCACTATTTTTCGGTGGTCCTTCAGCAGCCTATATGGCAACACGCGACGAATTCAAACGAACGATGCCCGGACGTATCATTGGAATTTCAAAAGATGCCAACGGAAAACCAGCGCTGCGCTTGGCATTACAAACGCGTGAGCAGCATATTAAACGTGAAAAAGCGACTTCAAATATCTGCACGGCACAAGCATTACCAGCTGTTATGTCAGGATTTTATGCCACTTATCATGGCAATAACGGTCTGCAAGAAATAGCGATGAATGTGCATATCAAAGCCGTATTGATAGCACAAGAATTAACAAAATTAGG
>DATFIF010000007.1:0-2712 GCA_035270405.1 Paludibacteraceae bacterium
CTGTTGGGTGCAACAAATGTAAAGTTTTATTTTTTAATTAACAAGTTTTCACAAAAAAGTTTTTTTTAATTTTTTGCGGTTTTTCTAACCAAAACAAAAACACATAAAAGATAACATGTTTTCCAAAAAATTTAATTAGTACAAAAAAAGCGACCATAATTGGTCGCTTTCGAGGTTGTTACAAATGAATATTTACCGCTAATTCCTCTAGCCTATTGATTTGAGCTTGCGTGAGGTGTTTTTGGGTTTTTCGATAACCCGTTTTGCGGAGTTCTTCGAAAAACTCGATATTGAGCATACGCCTCAGACAATCCTCCGTGATACCTATTCGTTCGGCATACTGGGTTTTACCAATTCGTTTGAGTGAGGATGTGTGTTCCATTATTAGTTGATTTTTGAGAGTTCAATAGCACATTTACGTTCGTATTCAGCAAAATCAAACTGATCGCCTTGTTCTGCTTTCATTTGGGCAAAAATCGAGGCTTTGAGGTTACTGACTGTGTCACGTTTCGCTTTTTCTTCGGCCTCCAGAGCCAATCTTTTTTGTGCCGCTAACTTCCGACGTTGCTGGTCCGTTTCTACCGGCATAGCAGCCCTCTGCTCGTACAGCGTGACGAAATTGCTATCGTTTATCACCCAGTCGAATGTGGCTCGAAACTGCTTGCCACTCCTGGTGGGTTGGGAGCCATTGAGCGTTGGCGTTTGATTGGCCAAAGTCATGCAGTCGGTAATTTCATCCGGCGTGTAGTCGCTGTCAAAAAGTGTTTGGAGCGCCCCGCCCCGTTTGCCGGTGAGCTTCTCGGCCTTGGGCAAATGGTTGCAGTGACGATTCCAGTATTCCAAGATTTTTTGTTTTTGAAATTCAAAATTGGCTGCCGCTGCTTGGGCGACCTTGGGCGCCCTACTGACTGCGTTAGCAGCAGTAGCAGGAACATGATCAAGTACAGGAACATTAACAAGTACATTAGGGTTATGAAAATAACCGCTAGGTTTTTTAGGTTTATCTTGGGTTTCTAAAATAGCTGTTTGGTTATCAAAATAACCTGTAGGTTCTTTAGGTTCTTCTTGGGTATCTAAAATAACCGCTTGGTTTTCATCTACTTTATTTCTCTTTGGTCGTCCGCCTAGTTGCCCATTTCTTTGGCTTGCACCTGCTTTTTGTTTGTAGTTCTCGTTTGTACGGTCAATCTGTTGGCGAATCGGAATCCATGCTAGCTTTAAGACGCCTGAAAACTCAGGCTCTTTACCAGTAACAGCATAATCAAAGAGCGCCTTTAGAATTTTACCGGCGTGTTCGTCGCTTAGTTCTCCAATGACTTCGGAAAATTGTGTGTAGAGTATGAAGCTATCTTTTTTCATAATACTAGCTATTTTTGATATGTCTGAAAAAATGAGGATCCTGTTTGGCTTTTTTATTGACAAAGCGTTGGCTCTCTTTGATAAAATCAAAACCATTGTTGATACAATCTTTGCGACGGTCGATATTATCCACTGTTTTAAATAAAATGTAATCGCTTGCGAAGGTAAAAAACACCGGCGGTATTTGCGTAAATCCGTGGCCCACAGCAAAAACATCTACTTCACGTTGTCGTCTGCGAATTAGAATTGTTCTAACGCGTGGATCGGTGGCATCGTTGAAATAGGCACGACAATCGTCAAAGACTAAAATCCCTTTACGAAAATGGGTAATCACATCAAGTGATCGAGCTGGGTCGAATATGTGCCGTTGAATCCCTTCAAAACTAAAATCAGATTTCCGTTTTAATTCATTTTCTGGAATATCAGTCCATTCTACATCGTCGGGTGTCACTACTAAGGCTCGTTGCCCACTCTCTTCCAAGATTTTTCGTAGAAGCGTGGTTTTTCCGGTGCCATTAAAGCCCAATAAGATGGTTAGTTTAGTGGTTCTCGCTTCCATTTCCAGGTGTTTTTTCAGAATTTAACTCTAACAGTTTAGCTTCATAATTTTTGCGTTCGGCCTCAAGTGCTTTACGTTCGTTTTCCAGAGCAATCCGTTCGGAATTAAGTTTACGGTCCGATAGTGCTTGTGGGATTTGAAAACCATACATCGTCACCAAACAAATAACCAATTGTGCCCACAAGGGAATATTACCGCCTGTATCTTTGCAATACTCAGTAATGATATTTTCTAACTCGTGCAGGCTCTCTTTATCAGCCTTATGGCTCTCAATTTCATTCTTGGAGACAAGCGACAGTCCAAATGCTGCTCCTTGGTCTGTGATTCGTGTTAAGAAACGTGCCGTTCGACGTGCCGCTTTAGCTGCAGAGATGGAGGGTTGCTCACTGCCGTTTTCAGGCTCATCGTCTGGCTCATCTTCAAAATCTTCAGGCTCTTCTTCGATATTCATATCTTGTTTGGGTGCTGAAAAATCTGTCTGAAACGTCGATAAATCGCCATCTGCAAATTGATAATCACCTGTCTCACCAAGCGGCTCTTCTTTAGTTAGTTCATCTATGATCATAATATCTGTTCTAAAAGTTGTGTCGTAAACTCATCAGCCTTATTTGAATGAATAATCCGCAGAACCTTATCATCTCTACTCATAGCACAGGTCAATAGATAAATATCAGCACTCGGTGTTTTTACGGCCATCATAGCGGCGTAAGATTCACCGTCTTTCAATTGCTTTTCAGCATCTCCAATGAGGTTAGTGAAAAGCGTTTTGATACTCTCTCCTGCTTTTTCCTTTA
>DATFIF010000008.1:0-6613 GCA_035270405.1 Paludibacteraceae bacterium
TTAACCGTAAGTGCTGCCACTGGAGCCGTCACAATTTCAGAACCAGTAACTGGTGCACCTATCGTGAACACACCAACCTACACCGAAGGCGCAACTGCTGGTGGAACTATTGCCAACACAGGTAGTTCTACTATCACAGAAAATGGTATTGAGTGGAGCACAACAAGTGGTGGACCATTTACAAAAATAGAATATACGCCAACCAAAACAACCACTGGAACATTTACAGTCAATATATCAGCCATCACAACGCCAGGAACCTATTATTTCAGAGCATACGCCACCAATAGCACTGGTACAGGTTATTCGGCACAAAGTTCATTTACAATTAGTGATCCGTCACAAGTAGGAACAGGACCTAATCTTGTTATGGGAACTCAAATTAGTGATGCTCAGAATATGGTGTTTGGTTCAGCTGATTCAAAAGAACTGTTCATTCGCATTTCAAATGTCACTAGCGACGTCACACTCACATTGAGTAACGATACTGGTGGTGGCTATAAATTTTCTGGAGGAAAAACAACCATCACCTTAACGCCTGCCGAGGCAACTGCTGGCAAAAAAGTAACGCTAACACGCAGTAAAGGAAATAATAGTGCAAAACTTTCAATTAGTGGAAATAATATCACTCAATCACACACAATGAGTGGAAATTAATCTCTACATTATCCATTTTTTAAAAAGCGCACTAAATTTAGTGCGCTTTTTTTACACTTATTTGTTTTATCAAAAAAAACAACTACATTTGTGTTTTACGATTTCTCTCAACTTTTTAACAAATAACAAGTTATGAAAACACGTCATTTACCCTCCATCCTTTTAGCTTGTCTATTTCTACTCGTATCGGTTAGCTCATTTGCCGATGACGATAACGACAATCCACAAAACACACCTGGAACGCCTGTGACAACAGCGTATTTCAACGCTCCGAATGTTTACATTACGGTCACATCTAATGGAGCTACGATTAACGAAACAGGCGTCTATTATCGTAAAGATAAATCAGCACTCAGTGAGTTGTCAGGTACTAGATTTTACACCACAGAGGTTAAAAAAGATCAACCATTCACGATGGATATGCACACGCTTTTAGAAAATAAACCTGGTACTTATTTTTTTAGAGCCTATGCCAAACATGGCACATCAAGTCATGCCTATTCAGATGTGATGACCTTAACCATTACAGGAAATAGCACTAATAAAGTAGCACTGATAGGTCAACCGCTCAACACAGATTATTTAGAATTTGTGGCGCCAGTTCAAGGAGTTCCTATAGCAAAATCGCTCTTTCTACAAATCGAGAATATGGCTAGTGACGCCACATTAGCTATTACAGATTTAACAACAGGTGCAGCCGCAACAACATTTGTAGTTTCTCCTACACTTATTTCCCCTGGAGATTTGGCAAATGGCGTTACTATTACGGTTACTTATAGCGGAAACAGAAAATCGGCCAATGCAAACCTAAAAATTACTGGATCAGCATTAGAAGGGTTAGGACATACCGTTATAGCTCTCAAAGGAACAGGAACTTATACTACAGGAGATCAAACAGGAGATTAAACTCGATATATCCAACTAAAAAAAAGGAACGTTTATAACGTTCCTTTTTTTTAGTTCGATGGTTCAATCAATCAGTAACTGTAAGAATTTAACAATGTTTTTACTTGATCGTTAATCAGTTTAGCAAATTCATCGGGAGACATCGCTCCTAAATCACCACCATCACCCTGCTTACGGACTGAAACTGTACCTTCAGCCATCTCTTTTTCGCCGACAACGAGCAAATAAGGAATACGTTTCAATTCGTTATCACGTATTTTACGACCAACTTTTTCATTTCTAAAGTCGCCAATGGTACGAACATCCAACATATTTAAACGGCTGGCTACTTCTTGTGCATAATCGTTGAACTTTTCGCTAATAGGTAAAATTACAGCTTGATCTGGTGTTAACCATAATGGGAATTTACCACCAGTATGTTCAATCAACACGGCCACAAAACGCTCCAACGATCCAAAAGGAGCACGGTGAATCATCACTGGACGATGTTTTTGATTGTCGGCACCTGTATATTCTAATTCAAAACGTTCAGGTAAATTGTAATCTACTTGTATCGTTCCTAACTGCCAACGACGTCCAATGGCATCTTTGACCATGAAATCCAACTTTGGACCATAAAAAGCAGCTTCACCCAATTCTACGCGAGTTTTCAAACCTTTTTCGTCGCACGCTTCAATGATAGCACGTTCTGCTTTCTCCCAATTTTCGTCCGAACCAATATATTTTTCTCTATTATTTGGATCACGCAACGAAATTTGAGCTTCGAAATTATCGAATGCCAACGCTTTGAAAATAATAAAAATTATATCTACCACTTTCAAAAATTCATCTTTCAACTGATCGGGGCGACAGAAGATGTGCGCATCATCTTGTGTAAAACTACGCACACGGGTCAAGCCATGTAACTCACCACTCTGCTCGTAACGGTAAACGGTACCAAATTCTGCTAAACGAACCGGTAAATCTTTGTACGATTTAGGTGTTACTTTATATATTTCGCAATGGTGAGGACAATTCATCGGTTTCAACAAATACTCTTCCCCTTCTTCTGGCGTGTGAATCGGTTGAAAAGAGTCTTTACCATATTTCGCATAGTGACCAGAAGTTACATACAATTGTTTATTACCAATGTGAGGAGTTATCACTTGTTGATAGCCGAAACGTTTTTGAATGACTTTCAAAAAATCTTCCAAACGCACGCGCAATTCGGTTCCTTTTGGTAACCACAAAGGCAACCCTTTGCCCACAGTTTCGGAAAAAGCAAAAAGTTCCATCTCTTTACCAATTTTACGATGGTCACGTTTTTTAGCTTCCTCAAGTAATGCCAGATATTCGTCCAGTTGTTTCTTTTTAGGAAACGTAATACCATAGATACGAGTCAATTGTGGACGTTTTTCGTCACCACGCCAATAAGCACCAGCCACACTCAATAGTTTAATCGCTTTTATGTCGCCAGCATTTGGCAAATGTGGTCCACGGCACAAATCTACAAACGAACCTTGATGATACAAAGTAATGGTACCATCTTCCAATTCGCTAATGAGTTCTGTTTTATACGTTTCGCCTTTATCAGCAAACAGTTTCAATGCTTCTGCTTTTGAAATATCTTCGCGAACAACTGCTTCTTTGCGAGCAGCTAATTCAATCATTTTCTTTTCGATAGCGTCCAAATCGGTCTCTTTGATAACAACTCCTGCTGGCGGCGCCACATCGTAGTAAAAGCCATTTTCGATAGCTGGTCCGATACCAAATTTAATACCTGGGTACAATTCTGTTAACGCTTCAGCTAATAGGTGAGCCGATGTGTGCCAAAATGTGTGTTTCGCCTCCTCGTCATCCCATTTGTGAAGTTTAAGCGTACAATCTTCACTAATTGGACGCGACAAATCGCGCACTTCGCCATTAACAGTAGCTGCTAAAACCTCGGCAGCCAAACGAGGACTAATGCTTTCGGCAATTTGCAATGACGAAATACCTTTTTCGTAGTCGCGTGAAGAGCCGTCTGGAAATGTTACTTTAATCATAATTATAAGATAGGTTCTGATTTTTTTGTTCAAGCCTACAAAGGTACTTTTTTTTTATGAAAATGGAATCTATTTCCGTAAAAATAGTGCCTCCACTACGGATAATTGATTCAGTAGATCGCTCATAAAACTAAATTCTAACAAGAAATGCACTTCTTTACAACAGTTTCGACACAAACTACAATAAATTGGGATAACGTCGTTTAAACTAGAGTCTCTCATGTTTTGAAAGAATATTCAAAAAAAACTGCTAACTTTGTCTCACTAAAAAGTCAAATCGAGTTTATGAATAAACGAGTTAATCCTTTGGTGGTCATCTATTTATTGGTAGTATTTTTGCCTGTAGCTATAGTAACAACTACGCTAACTGCACTTATCACCATCATTATGTCGACTCTTTTTGGTGATCACAAATGGGGTTACTACCCTGCTATGGTTTGGTCACGAATTATTTGTGCCACTGCTTTAATTCGTGTAACAGTAGTTGGTAAAGAGCATTATAATCCAAAAAAATCCTATATTTTCATCGCCAATCATCAAAGTCTTTTAGATATTTTTCTAATTTATGGTTGGTTGAATAGTCGTTTTAAGTGGATTATCAAAGAGGAAGCTCGTCAAGTGCCATTGGTGGGAAAAGCGTGCGAGTCAGCAGGACATATTTTTATTGACCGTAGCAATGGCGTGAAAGCCAAACGCAGTATGGAAAAAGCAGAAGAAAAATTACGTAACGGTTCATCGGTTGTTATCTTTCCCGAAGGAAGTCGCACACGTAATGGAACTATTGGTAAGTTCAAACGTGGCGCGTTCACGATTGCAGCGGATTTACACTTACCAGTGGTGCCAATCACCATTCGTGGTGCTTTTGAAGCGATGCCACCGCACTCTTTATATATTAAACCTGGTCGCATGGAGATGGTTATTCATCCACCAATAGAGACCACTCATTTAAAAAACACAAATTTAAACGACTTTATAGCACAAACACACAAAATTATATCTGATGTTTTATAAATTAAAAGTCATTGCCACACTGCTGTTATGCTTCATTGTCATGGCATTAAGCGCTCAAGAATACTCAACAAAATCACGAAAAGCGATTTTGTTGTACGAAAAAGCACGCATCAGTTATAGCGCCATAGAACGAGAAGCGTTACTCGAAAAAGCCATCAAAAAAGATAAAAAATTTGTGGAAGCTTATTGGGCACTTTCTCACTATTTTATGCGTAATAACAGTTACGATAAAGCCATTGCTATACTTTCTAAGATTGATTCTCCAAAATTCCCTTACAGAGCCGAAACGCAGCATCAGATTTCTGATATTTATTTTCTTAGAGGCGATTACAGTAAGGCGATAAGTACGGCAGAAGCGATAACGGAATCTACGTTTACAAAGACAAAAATGGAACTGCTCATCAAATATCTCAACGCCCAAGATTTAAAAGAGCATCCGGTGCCTTTTGACCCCATCAATCTGACGACCATAAACACACGCTTTGACGACTATTTTCCAAGTATTACAGCCGATGGTTCACTTATTTCGACTACAGTTTTGGTAAAAGAGGCACAATTTGAAAACCAAGAAGATTTGTATTGGAGTAAAAAAAATGGCGATATATGGCAAATAGCACGTCCTCTGCTTCCTCCAATGAACACAGGAGGAAACGAAGGTTCGCAAAGTTTTTCATCGGACGGACGTTATATGTTTTTCGTAGCTTGTAATCGTAAAGAAGGTGTCGGAAGTTGCGATATTTATTACGCCATACGCAGCGGAGATCGTTGGAGTATGCCTATTAGCATAGGCGCACCAGTAAATACGGCGTATTGGGAAAGCAATCCGTCACTTTCACCAACGGGCGACGAACTTTTTTTTGTTTCAAATCGTCCTCCAAGTTTTGGTGGTAAAGATATTTGGCGTTGCGATGTTTCGATTCTTGATAATGGACTGCTCAAATTCTCGAATGCACAAAATTTGGGAACACCTGTCAATACCGAAAAAGACGATTTTGCACCATTTATACACGCTGATAATAAAACCATGTATTTCTCCTCCAACGGACACAATGGCTTAGGTTTGAGTGATATTTTTTACACACGTCGTAGCTCTCAAAACAACTGGTCAGAACCGCAAAATATTGGGTATCCCATCAACACACATGGCGAAGAGTCGGGATTTGTGGTAAACGCCGCTGGTGACAAAGCTTATTTCGCTTCAAATCAGATAGATAAAAACGATAACGGCTTGGATATCTACGAAATAACACTGCACGAAGCAGCACGACCAGATCCAATGGCATTTATTGCGGGTCGCGTATTGGACGGAACAACTTTGCAAAACTTAGAAGCGTATGTAGAAATTTTCAATACCAACACGTCGGATAAAATTTACGAATCCATTTCCGATAAAAAATTGGGAACATTTACTGCTTACCTTCCACCAACGGGCTATTTTGGTGTAAATGCGCGTCGTAAAGGTTATTTATTTTACTCCAACCATATAGAATCAATGAGTGATTCGCTTATAATTGCACTACAACCGGCCACTCCTGGTAGTAAAATCATTTTACATAATCTCTTTTTTGCATTCAATTCTGCGGATATTCAGACGCAATCAGAAAAAGAAATTCGCTATTTATACGATTTCTTACAACGAAACCCCAAACTCACAATTGAAATTTCTGGACATACCGACACGATTGGCACAGAAAATTACAACCAAACATTAAGTTTGAGTCGTGCGCAAGCCTTATTGAACACATTACAAAGCAAAGGAATATCAACGAACCGCATGACCGCTATTGGTAAAGGCAGCAAAGAACCTATTGCGCCAAATAGCACCGAAGATGGACGTGCGAAAAATCGACGTGTAGAAGTCAAAATTTTGTAAAAAAAACAGATTATTCTTTGTCTATAAATGTTGTTGATAACTCAACTTGTCATTTTAGACAATAAAAGGTACTTTTGTCAATTAAAAACTTACGACATGAAGAAATTCGGACTGCTTACACTCATCTTACTCGCGCTCATTA
>DATFIF010000009.1:0-6676 GCA_035270405.1 Paludibacteraceae bacterium
AATGTAGCTTTTCAATTTCAGGTCCGAATGTTACGTGTTTGAGTCCTGTTGCCCCAATAAATGCAAAGTCATCTATTTTCTTTAATGAATTGGGAAAGGTGAGGCGCTCTACTTTTTGTAAATTACGAAATGCTTGATCTCCTATATAAACTAATCCTTCCGAAAAATTGACCTCTTCGATGCCTGTTTGATCCCCACAGAAGTAATATTTTAAACTATCAATCGTGCTTGGTATGGTCAATTTAGTTAATGAACCAGATGCGAAGCAATATTCTGCTGTTTGGGTTACTGTGTACGTTGTACTATTGTACACTACGGTAGAAGGAATAGTCAACTCGGTAATGCCTGTAGGAGAATCCGTGGTGTCGAGTGCCACGTAGTGGTTTACATTATCAATAATGGTGTAGGATAGGTCGTCTACACGAAAATCGGCTGCCGTAGCTGCCAATACACTGCAGCACAGCGCTGCACAAAGTGTGAGTGTTTTTTTCATAGTTTGGTATGTTTTAATGTATTAATAATAAAAAATAAAGATACAAAAAAATAATAATATTTTGTATTTTTAATTATAAATAATTTTATTTCATTGTAAGTTGCTCATTGAGTGGGTTATACTTATTTATTTTACAACTAAAAAGCGCAGTAAGTAACAACTTACTGCGCTTTTTTATGTTGTGAATGTTTAAAATTACTTCACTTCTTCAAAATCGGTATCTTGTACGTTGTCGCCTTGATTTTCTGATGCTTGACCGTTTGGTTCGGCACCAGGTTGTCCAGCTTCTGCACCTTGAGTAGCATTGTACATCTCCTGACTAGCAGCGTGGAAAGCGGTATTGGTTGCTTCCATTGCTTTGTCGATAGCATCTAAATCTTGCGATTTGTGAGCTTCTTTCAACTCTTCCAAAGCTTTTTCGATAGGAGCTTTTTTGTCAGCTGGTAGTTTGTCGCCCAACTCTTTGAGCTGTTTTTCCATTTGGAAAATCATACCGTCAGCTTGGTTCAATTTGTCGACACGTTCTTTTTCTTTCAAATCGCTTTCTGCATTAGCTTCTGCTTCTGCTTTCATACGTTTGATCTCTTCGTCGCTCAATCCGCTTGACGCTTCAATACGGATGGTTTGCTCTTTGCCGGTAGCTTTATCTTTAGCCGAAACTTTTAAAATTCCATTAGCGTCGATATCGAATGTTACTTCAATTTGTGGCACACCGCGTGGCGATGATGGAATTCCGTCCAAATTGAACATACCAATCTGTTTGTTTTGGTTCGCCATTGGACGCTCGCCTTGCAACACGTTGATTTGAACTGAAGGTTGGTTGTCGCTTGCAGTGGAGAAAGTTTCCGATTTCTTGGTAGGAATGGTGGTGTTTGCCTCAATCAATCTCGTCATCACACCGCCCATCGTTTCGATACCCATTGATAATGGAGTTACGTCCAACAACAATACGTCTTTTACGTCGCCTGACAACACAGCTCCT
Organism: Paludibacteraceae bacterium; assembly: GCA_035270405.1. Classification (GTDB taxonomy): domain Bacteria; phylum Bacteroidota; class Bacteroidia; order Bacteroidales; family Paludibacteraceae; genus W0P28-013. Next base: position 1,476 of record DATFIF010000009.1, read on the forward strand.
TGAATAGCCGCTCCAACACCTACCACTTCGTCAGGATTTACACCTTTTGAAGGCACTTTACCGAAGAATTTCTCTACCAAAGTTTGAATAGCTGGAATACGTGTTGAACCACCCACTAAAATCACTTCATCAATATCCGTTTTGCTCAAAGAAGCAGCTTTCAAAGCTTTTTCGCAAGGTGCTAAGCAGGCTTGAATTAATTTGTCAGATAATTGCTCAAATTTTGCACGTGTCAAGGTTTTTACCAAGTGTTTTGGAATACCATTAACCGGCATGATGTAAGGCAAATTGATTTCAGTAGAGGTCGAGCTTGACAATTCGATTTTAGCTTTTTCGGCAGCCTCTTTCAAACGTTGCAAAGCCATTGGGTCTTGACGCAAATCAAGTCCTTCGTCTTTTTTGAACTCATCAGCTAACCAATCAATAATTACGTGGTCGAAATCGTCACCACCAAGGTGTGTGTCACCGTTGGTTGATTTTACTTCAAATACGCCATCGCCTAATTCGAGGATAGAAATATCGAATGTTCCACCGCCAAGGTCAAACACAGCGATTTTCATATCTTTATTTGTTTTGTCAAGACCATAAGCCAAAGCAGCAGCCGTAGGCTCGTTCACAATACGACGAACTTTAAGTCCAGCAATTTCGCCAGCTTCTTTGGTCGCTTGACGTTGTGCATCGCTAAAATAAGCAGGTACCGTAATGACAGCTTCGGTCACTTCTTGTCCTAAATAATCTTCAGCGGTTTTTTTCATTTTTTGAAGAATGATTGCTGAAATTTCTTGTGGTGTATATAAACGACCATCAATATCTACACGCGGTGTGTTATTTTCACCTTTCACCACTTTGTACGGCATACGTGCAATTTCTTTACTCATACGGTCGTATGTTTCACCCATGAAACGTTTAATTGAATAAACGGTTTTTTCTGGATTTGTAACAGCTTGACGTTTAGCAGGATCTCCCACTTTACGTTCGCCGCCGTCGATAAATGCTACAATAGATGGCGTGGTACGTTTACCTTCGCTGTTGGCAATTACAACGGGTTCGTTACCTTCCAAAACAGCCACACATGAGTTGGTTGTTCCTAAGTCAATACCAATAATTTTTCCCATAATAGTTATATAGTTTAATTGTTAAAATTCGAGTTAAATGTACGCGAGGTGTTGTTGTACGCTCTGATTTTTACAAATGGTGTGCCACGGAGCAAAAAGGAGTAAGTACTTTCATTTTGGCATAAATTAACCATATCTTCGCTTTTTACGTGTCAGTTTTTGTGACAAAGTGTCAGAAAATAGGCTCTAATTCTTTTGTCGATGCGTGTAGCTCGTATGTAAAAAAAATGTAACTTTGCAGCTATGAACAAAGCCATTCGTTATTATCATTCGCCCATTGGTTGGTTGCAGCTTGTAGCCACGGAGCACGCTATTTCTGGTGTTGCGTTTGTGTCGAAACCAGGTGAAGCGGTCGGCCATTCTTCTGTTCTGGATGTTTGCCAACGGCAGTTGGAGGCTTATTTTGATCTAACGTTGACGAAATTTTCGGTGCCGCTTCGTTTGGAAGGGACGCCGTTTCAGCGGCGAGTTTGGGAAGCGTTGCAAACCATTCCCTTTGGTGTCACTTGTTCCTATGGTGACTTGGCTCAACGCATAGGAAATTCCAAAGCGTGCCGCGCCGTTGGTGGTGCCAATCATCGTAATCCTATCGCTATTTTGGTGCCGTGCCATCGCGTGGTAGGAGCAAGTGGGTCACTTACAGGCTATGCTGGCGGTTTGGAACGTAAGCAAGCATTGTTGGAGCACGAACAACGTACGCGGCTTATTCCTTGAAAATAAATTATTAACTTGACTTTGAGATATGAAGAAACCAAAATTAATTTTTGCTATTGTATTGCTTTTTTTAGCTGTTTATATGTTGTTTTTTGTCGAAGGAAAACCCAAAAAACAGTATTTTGTAGATAGTGGTTATGTGTTTGGCACTACGTATCATATTACGTATGAAGCCGATTCGTCATTGACTAATGTTATTCGTGCTTCGTTTCAACGCGTGGATGCTTCGTTGTCGATGTTCAATCCAAATTCGGTTATTTCAGCGGTCAATCGTAACGAATCCGTCACATTAGATTCTCTGTTTCTAACTATTTTTTACAAATCTCAACAAATTTCGTTGGCTACAAATGGTGCTTTTGATATCACTGTTGCGCCGTTAGTCAATCTCTGGGGATTTGGTCTCAAAGAGCAAACTCCAGTGACCGCAGCACAAATTGATAGTCTGTTACCGCTGATTGGCTACCATAAAATAGCGATTAAAAACAGGCAAGTTGTCAAAGATAATGCGTTGATGATGCTTGATGCAAGCGCCATAGCTAAAGGCTTTGCTTGCGATGTGGTGGCACACGACTTGGCACGTCACGGAGCTAAAAATTATTTAGTGGAAATTGGTGGCGAATTGGTGGCTCAAGGTGTCAATGCCAAAGGAAAGTCGTGGCGTGTGGGAATTAATAAGCCAATCGAAGATAGCACATCGGTGGTGAGCGAAATTCAGCAAGTGGTGGATATGACGCAGGGCGCGATGGCGACTTCGGGGAATTACCGTAATTTTTACCTACAAAATGGTAAAAAATATTCTCATACAATTGATCCACTTTCGGGTTATCCTGTCCAACATTCGTTGTTAAGTGCAACTATTGTTTCGAATGATTGCATGACGGCTGATGCATACGCAACGGCTTGTATGGTGATGGGGTTAGAAAAAAGTTTGGAATTGTGTCGTTCGCGCCAAGATATTGAAGGTTATTTTATTTACGATGACAGCGATTCGTTGAAAGTGGTTTGGAGTGATGGCTTTCCAATTCAGGTAGATAAATGATTGATTAGTAAAAAAATAAGCAATAAGGAGTGCCTAAATAGCGTTACATTAACGAGTAAAAAAATATTTTCATTATTCGTGCTTTTTGTATAACTTTGCAGGCTGAAATCATTATGACTAAAAGAATCCTCTATATAAGCGCTTTATTGTTATTGCTGGTGTCGTGCAACGATTACCAACAGTTACTTAAAAATAGTGATCCAGACGTAAAGTTTACGGCTGCTAAAAATTTCTTTCAAGAAAAGAATTTTAATAAGAGCACCACTTTATTAGAGGATGTTATGTCGTATTACAAGGGTAGTAGTCGTTCCGAAGAGGTTTTGTATCTGTTAGCAGAATCCTATTTAGGACAAGAGGATTATTATTCGGCAGCCGAATATTACCGCACGTACGTTAAAAGTTACCCACGTGGAGAGTATGCGGCCGATTGTAAATTTATGGTTGGTTATTGTTATTACAAAGATTCCGCCGATCCGCGATTGGATCAAACGAGTACCAATAATGCCATTCAGGCGTTCAATGAGTTTTTGGAGCAATATCCACAAAGCGAACGTACGGCAGAGGCTTACGAATATATTTTTGAATTAGAAGATAAATTGGCTTATAAAGGCTATATGAACGCTAAATTGTATTATAATTTAGGTTTGTATTTGGGTAACAACTATCGCTCGGCCATGATTACCGCCAATAATACCTTAAAAGAATATCCTGAAACGAAATACCGCGAACTATTACTCTATTTGGTGTTGCAGTCGAAGTATAAAGAGGCTGTGCTGAGCGTTCAAGAGAAAAAACAAGAGCGGTATAGCGAAGTGGTTGACGAATATTATAATTATGCGAGCGAATATCCGAATGGTAGTTACATTCGTGAAGCGAATAAAATGTTGAAAGAAGCAAATCAAACTATAAAATAATACGATTATTATGGATTACAAGAAACTGAAAGCACCTACAAATACGATTACACGTGATATGAACTCATTGTGTGAGCCAGTTGGTAATATTTACGAAACTGTACGTATTATCAGCAAACGTTCCAATCAAATTTCTGCGGAAATTAAACGCGAATTGGATAAGAAACTCCAAGACTTTTCGTCCGTGACTGATAATTTGGAGGAAGTGTTCGAAAATCGTGAACAGATAGAAATTTCGCGTTACTATGAGAAAATGTCAAAAGCCACTTTGAGTGCTGTGAAAGAGTTTGAAGAGGGAGACATTTATTATAGAAATCCGGCGAAGATGGAGTCTTGATAAACTTCATTCATTTGAACCATTGTCAAAATAAAAAGAGCAGAATTCAAGATGCAATTGCATACTGAATTCGGCTCTTTTCGTTTTTTTTGTTTGTAACTCTACGCCCTATATTTCTAATTTAGTAGAGCATTTACTCACCACTTAATTTGTAAACTATGTACGAAGAATTACTTAAATTAGATGATATTCGTATCAATTTTTCGGCAGGTGGCATGCATGTCATCAACATTGTGTTGGCTTTTGTTATGTTTGGCGTTGCGTTGGGTATTCGCCCTGCGATGTTCAAAGAAGTACTGAAAAAACCTAAATCTGTTTTTGTTGGTCTATTTTCGCAATTGGTTGTTTTGCCTGCATTGACGTTTCTTTTAATTGTAGTTTTCAATCAATACATTACACCTATGGTGGCTATGGGTATGATTTTGGTAGCATCTTGTCCTGGTGGCAATATTTCCAATTTTATGTCGCAGTTATCCAAAGCCAATACGGAGTTGTCGGTTACGCTCACAGCTATTACCACGTCTCTTTCTACGGTTTTGACGCCAGCAAATTTTGCTTTGTGGGGAGGTTTGTATGTGAATTTTGTGAATCAAAATGCAGGTCGTGCATTGCGTGAATTGCATATTGATGTGTTTCAAATGTTTGAAACTGTCTTTTTACTATTGGGTATTCCTTTGATAATTGGTATTTTGGTGGCTCACTATTTCCCTAAAATAGCTCAGGCTCTCAAAAAACCGATGCAGTATTTTTCGATTATCTTTTTTATTGTCATGGTCGTTTTGGCATTTGGTAATAATTTAGAACTATTTGCCCAATATATTGGCTTTGTATTTGTTTTAGTGCTTATTCACAATGGATTAGCTCTTTCGTCAGGTTTTGGCTTAGCCACTATTTTTAAACTGCCATTTGCCGATCGACGGACGCTGACTATCGAAACTGGAATTCAAAATTCAGGTTTGGGTTTAGTTTTACTGTTTAATCCCAAGATATTCCCACCCGAAATGGCTATTGGTGGTATGTTGTTTGTCACTGCGTGGTGGGGTATTTGGCATATTATATCTGGCTTGTCGGTGTCGTTTCTT
>DATFIF010000010.1:0-2906 GCA_035270405.1 Paludibacteraceae bacterium
TAGCCAATGGATCTTTTAAAAATGCGCCTATTTCATTCAGAGATGTGGAGGTTATTAAAGCCGTTTTCAAAGAGAAATTGAAAACAATTTATCACAATCGTATCAGTTATCCAGAACTCAAATCACGGAAAAAATAGGTATCCATGAATTATCGTACTATCACTATCACACTATTTTTGGCACTCACGGTGTTGATTTTACTGTTACCGCTTTTACCTTTTTTTCGGGTAGACTTAACGTCAGAAAAGCGTTTTAGCATTTCCGATCAAAGTCGTCAATTGATGCGCAATCTTGATAAGTCGGTTGATGTTACCATCTATTCTGGCGGTGATGTAGATGCAAATTTTGCGCGATTGAATAAGGCGACTAGCGAATTGCTCGACGAATTGAACATATATGCTACACGACGCATGACCTACCATTTTGTAAATCCCTCGGAATCCGCGTCCGAAGAACAACGCAACAAAACTTATAGCTCATTAGAAAAGAGAGGGTTACGAAGTATGTCGGTGGCGTCGCGAGATGACAAAGGACAAGTCACTCAAAGCGTTGTGTTTCCGTGGGCCGAAGTTGCCATAAACGGCGATACAATGGCTGTTTGCTTGCTTCAGCCAAACGGACAACGCGATGGAGAAAACGGCATTAACCAAGCAATTGAAAATCTCGAATTCCAATTTACTGATGCATTGCGCATACTCAGCAAAACTCACGTAGAAAAAATAGCCTTTATCGAAGGGCATGGTGAACTGTCAGAAGAGCTGGTTTATGACGTGTCGGACGCTTTTAGCCGATATTTTCAAGTTGATCGAGGTGTGATTGGCCAAGATGCTGCCATTTTGGATGCCTACAAAGCCATTGTGATTGCAAAACCATTAACACCATTTTCTGAATCTGATAAATATATTATTGACCAATACATTATGAATGGCGGTCGTGTTTTATGGCTTATAGACGGTGTGCAAATGCGAGAAGACGAACTCGCAAAAACTGCTATAACAACCGTTCTTCCGCTCGATATTAATTTACAAGATCAACTGTTTCGCTATGGCGTACGCATCACAAATACAGTGGTGCAAGACGCGCAATGTGCTTACATGCCCATGAACATTGCAAATCCAGGAGAGACACCGGTATTTGAACCATTACCATGGTTTTACACACCGCTTTTGTTACCTTCACCAGTCAGTCCCATCACAAAAAATCTGATGCAAGTAAAAGCTGATTTTGCTTCTATTTTAGATTTCACAAGCAACGAAAACCGAGTAAAAAAAGAGTTGTTACTCATCACATCAAATGCCACCCATGTGAGTCAAGCCCCTGCAACAATTGACCTTAGAAATCTCCTAGAAAATGCACAACAAAACGGTTATTTCTTTACCAAATATCAACCGATTGCAGCATCCCTAGAAGGCATTTTTCCTTCTAATTTTCCATCACGTGGACGCATGATTCCTACTGGTATTATCAACGAAAAACAGCACCGTGATGTAAGTATAAATACACGAATGGTGGTGGTGGCTGATGGCGACATTATTCGCAACGATGTGGAAAAATCAGCACAAGGTTTGCGTCTATTGCCTGTGGGATATGATCGTGCAACGCGCATGACTTATGGCAATAAAGATTTTCTACTCAATGCGCTACTTTATTTGACCGACGATCAAGATTGGTTATCGTTACGCAACCGCACATTTAAGCTGCATTTGCTCAATAAAACAGCCGTAAATACCAATCGTAGTTTCTGGCAATGGGTGAATATAGCGCTACCCATAGCACTGCTTTTTGCTTTTGGAATGGTTCATTTTTTCGTTCGTAGAAAACGTTTTGGAACAAATTATCTTTTTAACAAAAAACTTGTAAAATAAAATTATTCAACCTATCTTTGTGTGTTACAAGCTACACATAAGTCTAATCAATAAAAAATAAAAACATATGAAATTTACAGTATCTAGCACCGCTCTTTTGAGCCACTTGCAATCTATTGGTCGTGTTATCAATCCTAAAAGTCCGCTGCCAATTCTGGAAAATTTTTTACTGAAAATTAAAGGAAATACGCTTACTGTAACGGCTTCGGATTTAGAAACCACATTGATCACTTCGATGGATGTTGAAAATCCATCGGGCGACATTACGTTGGCTGTAAATGCTAAATTGCTGATGGACTCGTTGCGCGAATTTTCAGAACAACCCTTAGAGTTTGAAATCAACAAAGACAATTTAGCAGTTATCATCAAAACAGAAAGTGGTAACTATAATTTTATTGGTCAAAATGGCGACGAATATCCAAAACTACCAACTTTAGGCGACGAAGCTAACAGACTTGAGTTATCGGTAGATGTATTGGCAAACGGTGTTAACAAAGCAGCTTTTGCAACAGCCGACGACGATTTGCGCCCAACCATGACCGGTATTTATTTTGATATCAAACCTGAAGATATTACATTTGTGGCCACTGATGCGCACAAATTAGTGCGTTTCAAAAATACAAGCGTAAAAAGTGGTATCGAAGCAGCGTTTATACTTCCCAAAAAACCTGCTAACATGCTTAAAAATATCATCGCTAAAGAGAGCGGATTGGTAGAAGTAAGTTTTGATCAAAAAAATATCTTGTTCAAATTACCTTCGTATGTGATGGTTTGTCGCCAAATTGAAGGACGTTTCCCAAATTACAATGGCGTTATTCCACAAAATAATCCTTACAAATTAATTATTGATCGCCTATCACTGATGAATGCGATTAAACGTGTTTACACCTTCTCGAACCAAGGCACTGGACTTATTAAATTAGCTATCAGCGAAAATACATTAGTGATTTCGGCACAAGATATTGACTTTTCAACTTCTGCAAAAGAAACGATGGCGTGTCAATACCAAGGCGAAGCGATTAATATTGGTTTTAAAGCTCC
>DATFIF010000011.1:0-2999 GCA_035270405.1 Paludibacteraceae bacterium
CCTTTCGATTGTGAAATGCGGATTTGCATACGGTTGCTGTCGATGTCTTTTATCTTTAAGTTGATAAGTTCGCTTATGCGTAGGCCACCCGAATAGATAGTCATTATCAATGCTTTGTGTTTTGTCGCTTTGTTCGCTAATAACCACTGTTCTATTCTGAAAATAAGATGTTAGTAAATCAAAATTTTTTCCGTAGTTGGGAATTATCCATTGATGGTTATTATTATCCCAATGCACGTATTTGAACGAACTTAAAAATTGCGTGTCGGTATCATTTTTTGGTAATTTTACAAATATGCGCTTTGAAGTTACGATCATATTTACTTGAGCTGGTTGTCCTATTGAAGCAGTTGTTTTCAGCTCATATTCTTCATGTTTACTTGATGTTTCCTTAAGAACAAAGGGAACTGGATTTCTTAATTCTGTTTTTGTTGTTTCCACATCGGGAAAAAGTATTTCCAGTTGGCTCAAAACTTCTTTGGTGTCTGGTAGATGCCAAGCTTTGAGTGTTTGGCTCCATCGCACATCATCTATTTGTTTCAATTTGGCGATAGCAACCGCATCAAACGCAAAATCTACCTTGATGCGTTGTTCGTTGTGGTATGTAATTTTGGATAATTTCATACAAATGGTGATGTTTATCAATTACAATTTGGCAGATATTCAAATGAACATTAAAAAGTAACAACTTTATAATTAACTTCCAATTTATTTAAGAGAAAAAATAGATGTATCCTGTTTATTAGTAAAGGTTTACATCTATACAAAAAACGGATGAGTACCATCGTGGTGTCATCCGTTTTTAGGAAGTAGAGCAGAAGCTCGTTTAGCCTTTTTGGTAACTTTGGTCGTGCACACCAGCTACGGATCGTCCCGAAGGATCGACCATTTGTTTGAACGCTGCGTCCCACTCCAAAGCGATAGGTGTGCTACATGCTACCGAGGGCACCGAAGGAACACAGCGCGCTGCTTGATTCGATGGAAAATGTTTCTCAAAAATTAAGCGGTAGTAATATTCTTCTTTGTTCATGGGTGGATTTACGGAGAACCGTTCGTTTACTTGTTTCATCTGTTCGTCGCTTACGTTCGATGACGTGAGTTCGCGTAACGTATCAATCCAGTTGTAGCCAACGCCGTCGGAGAATTGCTCTTTTTGTCGCCAAATCACGCTTTCGGGCAGGTAATTTTCGAATGCTTTACGCAGAATCCATTTTTCCATTTTTCCGTTTCCAGCCATTTTGTCTTTAGGATTGAGGCGCATCGCCACATCCATAAACTCTTTGTCGAGAAATGGCACACGTCCTTCTACGCCCCATGCTGCTAGCGATTTATTGGCACGCAGGCAGTCGTACAGATGGAGTTTATCCACTTTTCTAACGGTCTCTTTGTGAAACTCTTCAGCATTCGGTGCTTTATGGAAATAGAGGTAACCGCCAAAAATTTCATCGGCTCCTTCGCCCGACAATACCATTTTTACGCCCATCGATTTGATAAAACGTGCCAATAAATACATCGGCGTACTAGCACGAATAGTGGTTACATCGTAGGTTTCGAGATGATAAATCACATCACGAACAGCATCGAGCCCTTCTTGAATGGTAAACGTAATTTCGTGGTGAATGGTTCCAATATGGTCGGCTACTTTGCGAGAGGCTGCCAAGTCTGGCGAACCAACTAATCCTATAGCAAACGAGTGGAGTTGTGGCCACCAAGCGGCTTCCGTATTGCCCGACTCGATGCGCATAGCGGCAAATTTCTTGGCGATAGCCGAAATAATGGACGAATCCAATCCGCCCGACAGCAATACGCCGTAAGGCACATCCGCCATCAATTGACGCTCCACGGCATCTTCCAACGCTTGACGCAAATCGTCGATACTTGTTGTGTTATCTTTCACAGTGTTGTAGTCCATCCAGTCGCGCGTATACCATTTGGTCGGTTTTGGGTCAGAACTAAGCAAATAGTGTCCCGGTAAAAACTCTTCAATCGTGGTGCACTGTCCTTCGAGGGCTTTGAGTTCCGAAGCCACGTAATAAGTTCCGTATTCGTCCCAACCTTGATAGAGTGGAATGATGCCGATATGATCGCGTCCGATGAGAAAAATGTCGTGTTCGATGTCGTAGAGCGCAAAAGCAAAAATACCGTTTAAATCGTCGAGAAAATTGGCTCCTTTCTCGCGATAAAGTGCCAAAATAACTTCACAATCCGATTTGGTTTGAAATTCATAATCGCTTGCCAACCGTTTGCGTATCTCTTGATGATTATAAATCTCGCCATTCACCGCTAAAACGAGTTTGCCATCTTTGCTATAAAGTGGCTGTCTGCCAGATTCTGGGTCCACAATCGCAAGACGCTCGTGCGCCAAAATAGCTTTATCGTTGGCAAAAATGCCTGACCAGTCGGGTCCACGGTGGCGGATTTTCTTCGATAGGTTTAAAATTTGAGGGCGTAATTCCTCCACCGGTTGTTTGATATGAAAAGCACATACAATTCCACACATAGTTGATAATTTAAAAGAAATTAAGCAACGAAGGTACGAAATATCTTATAAAAAAATAACAACATTGTTAATACAACTAGTATTTCTTTCAAAACAGAGTTTATACCATGCCAATTTTACACTATAATGGCATGATATAAATTCAGCATTCTGAAGTCATTTCTGTGATGAAGATTATATAATTATGACTTCTTAATGTTGTCACTAAATTTTTTGAAATCATTGCAGATAAAAATAATCCCAAGTGGTAATACAATAAAAATTAACGGATTGGCAGTAAATGCACCTGCAATATTAAATTGTAATAGGTGAATAAAAGCAGTAGTTAGTCCACAACCAGGGCATTCAAAATTAAACAATGTCTTCCACATACATGGAATGAGTATGTTAATGTCAAGTGCTATTTTAAAAATAATTGAAATTACAAAATAAATTGCAACCAAGCTTAATATTTTATTAGAAGCTAAATATTTGACAATATTTCGTAATCTATTAACTG
>DATFIF010000012.1:0-11562 GCA_035270405.1 Paludibacteraceae bacterium
TTTTGGCGCAAAAGTGATTTATCCATCGACTATTTTCCCCGTTTTTCATAAAAATATTCCGATACGCGTCAAAAATACGTGTCATCCTGAAGCGGCAGGCACTTACATCTCGCACGAAAGAGTTGCCGAACGCGAACTCATGATTAAAGGTATTTCGTCGATTGACGACACAGCGCTAATTACGATACAAGGACTTGGCATGGTGGGTGTTATTGGTGTGAATTATCGCATTTTTAAAGCGTTAGCAAAACGTGGCGTGAGTGTTTTTATGGTGTCGCAAGCATCATCAGAAAATACGACCTCGTTTGCCGTGCGAAATATAGATGCAGAAAATGCGGTGAATGTTTTACAAGTTGAATTTGCTACTGAAATTGCCAATGGCGAGATCAATCATATAAAAGCGGAGATGGACTTAGCCACGGTGGCTATTGTGGGTGAGGGAATGAAACGTACGACGGGTCTTGCTGGTAAACTATTTGGCACGTTAGGGCGTAATGGTATCAATGTGATAGCTTGTGCGCAAGGTGCTTCGGAAACGAATATCTCGTTTGTAACAGATAAAAAATCGTTGCGTAAAGCGCTGAATGTGATTCACGATTCGTTTTTCTTATCAGAATATCAAGAGTTAAATATCTTTTTGGTCGGTGTTGGTACGGTTGGCAGTAGTTTGCTGGAACAAATTCGTCAACAAAAAGGTAAACTCATGACCGAAAAGGCTTTGAAAATCAACGTAGTGGGTGTTGCATCGTCCAAAAAAGCCCTATTTCGTTCCGAAGGATTAGCCTTGGATAATGTCGCTACGCTACTTGATATTGAAGGCATACCCAGTTCGCCAGAGATTATCAAAAAGGAAATAATTTCCATGAATATTTTCAACTCTGTATTTGTCGATTGTACGGCGAGCAGCGATGTGGCTGATATTTATAAAGAGTTGATGGAAAATAACGTCTCCGTAGTGACTGCTAACAAACTTGCCGCATCAGGCAATTATGATAACTATTTGACGTTAAAAGAGTGTGCGCGAAAATATGGTATTAAATTCTTATTCGAAACCAATGTGGGAGCAGGTTTGCCTGTGATGAATACGATTAATAATCTCATTAATTCAGGCGATAAAATTCTGAAAATGGAAGCGGTTCTTTCGGGCACGTTAAACTATATTTTTAATACTATTAGCGCTGAAATTCCACTAAGTAAAGCTATTTTGATGGCCAAAGAGGCTGGTTATTCCGAACCTGATCCACGTGTAGATCTAAGTGGAAAAGATGTGGTTCGAAAATTGGTTATTCTCACACGCGAGGCAGATTATGCGGTCGATCAAGAAGATGTGATTAAGCATCTGTTTGTGCCCGAAAAATGGCTCTCTGGATCCACTGATAACTTTTGGCATTCGCTCACAGAGTTGGATGCTGAGTTTGAAGCTAAACGTTGTTTATTAGACGAAAAAAATAAGAAATTTCGTTTTGTAGCCACCATGAATGAGGGCAAATGTGAAGTCGGTTTACAATCCGTGAGCCCGAATCACCCGTTTTACGATTTGGAAGGTAGTAACAATATTCTGATGATTACGACTGAACGTTATCACGACTATCCGATGATTATAAAAGGCTATGGCGCAGGTGCTGACGTGACAGCAGCCGGTGTTTTTGCCGACATAATAAGTATTGCAAATATTCGATAATTTTATAAAAATGAAACAACTAAAATTAGTTTTTGCCGTTTTGGCACTCGTGCTTTTATCCGCTTGTGAGAGTAGTCAAAATTATTCCAAATTATTGGAACAAGAACAGCTCAAAATGGATCAATTCATGGAACGAAACAACTATTCTGTTATAACAGAGTTTCCGTCTGATTCCGTATTGATTATTGGTCAGTGGTATCGTTTTGATTCGGAAGATATTTATATCTGTATCGATTCTTTAGGATTAGGTAGAAAAGTAGTCACTGGAGATGAATTGTCAGTGCGCTACATTCAAAGTACGCTGGATGAATTCCCTTTGGTTGTAAGTTATTGGACCACGCAAGATAAACCTTATCCCGATCAAATCATAAAAGGCTCACTTGTAAAGAGTTGCGAAGGGTGGGATAATGCTTTTGGTTTGATGCGCTATTCTGGAACGATTGCTCAAGTAATTGTGCCGTCGAAATTAGGTTTTAGTGCTGCTGCTTCGTCCGTGACGCCTTTTCATTATAAACTTTCGATGAAAGTGACGCCAAAATAAGTTATTTTTGGTCTGATAGTTATAGAAACGCAATTAAAATTACAATCGCTATATGACGTTAATTAAAAGTATTTCAGGTATTCGTGGCACTATTGGCGGCGCAGTGGGCGAGGGTTTATCGCCCATCGATTTGGTAAAATTCACAACGGCTTACGCTACTTGGTTAAAAACTTATTCTAAAAAAACACATTGTAAAGTGGTGGTTGGTCGCGATGCGCGAATTTCGGGCGACATGGTCAGTCATATTGTCATTGGAACTCTGCTTGGTTCAGGTTGCGACGTAGTGAATATCGGTTTGGCTTCTACGCCAACTACGGAATTAGCCGTTACGATGGAAAGTGCCGATGGTGGCATTATTCTTACGGCTAGTCACAATCCCAAGCAGTGGAATGCGCTAAAATTACTCAACGAAAAAGGAGAATTTTTAGATAAGGCTGAAGGTGAAACTGTTTTGGAGTTGGCCGAGCGTGGTGAATTTAATTATGTGAGTGTCGATGAAATTGGTTCATTGGTTGAAAAAACGGATTATACGACAAAACATATTGAACATGTTTTGACACTCGATTTAGTTGATGTGGAGGTTATTCGTAATGCCAATTTCAAAGTGGCGATTGATTGTGTTAATTCTGTTGGTGGTATTGCAATTCCTGCTTTATTAGAAGCGTTGGGTGTACAACATATCGAAAAATTGTATTGCGAACCGAATGGTCACTTTCCACATAATCCAGAACCGCTACCCGAAAACTTAGGCGATATTTCAAATTTGATTAAAACTCAAAAAGCAGATGTTGGTTTTGTGGTCGACCCTGATGTCGATCGTTTAGCAATTATTTGTGAAGATGGTGCTATGTTTGGCGAAGAATATACGTTGGTTTCCGTGGCTGATTACGTGTTGCAACACACCCCAGGTAACACAGTTTCAAATTTGAGTTCCACACGTGCCTTGCACGATATAACGGTAGCTCGTGGCGGCTCGTATAGCGCTGCAGCAGTAGGCGAAGTGAATGTGGTCGCCAAAATGAAAGAGACCAATGCCGTGATTGGTGGCGAAGGTAACGGTGGAGTGATTTATCCTGCTTCGCACTACGGACGCGATGCTTTAGTGGGCATTGCCCTGTTTTTGACTAATTTAGCCAAAACTGGAAAAAAAGTTTCAGAATTGCGAGCCTCATATCCAAACTATTTCATCTCCAAAAATAAAATTCAATTGACAGCTACTATCGATGTGGATGGTGTTTTTGAGGTGATAAAAGGGTGTTACAAACAATTTAAAATCAACGATATTGATGGCGTGAAAATTGATTTTCCACAAGGTTGGGTACATTTGCGCAAATCAAATACTGAACCGATTATTCGTATTTATAGCGAAGCGCCAACGATGGAACAAGCAGATAAATTTGCCAGTGCGGTGATGGATGAAATCAAACGCATTGCTCACTTATAAAAATATTTATGGAAGAATTAACATTAATCACGCCGTCTGTTCTATTTTCGGCCGTATCGCTTATTTTGTTAGCTTATACCAATCGCTTTTTAGCGTATGCTCAATTAGTTCGCACTTTAAAAGATCGTTATGAAGAAGATCGATCTAAGGTGACACACGAACAAATTTTGAATTTAAAACAACGATTAAATTTGTCGCGACTGATGCAGGTATTTGGAACGGTAAGTCTCTTGTTGTGTGTAGTTACGATGTTTGCTATTTATGTAGGATTTCAATTGACGGCGGTTTGGATTTTTGGGTTTGGTTTGCTGGCTTTAATTATCTCTTTAGGACTATCTATTTGGGAAATTATAATTTCGTCGCGAGCCCTGGAACTCTATTTAGGTAACATGAATGATTAACTTTATCTATGGTAAAAATAGCAATTTTTCCTGGGAGTTTTGACCCGTTTACGAAAGGTCATTATAATATTGTAGAGCGTGGATTGCCACTGTTCGACCGTTTGATTATCGGAATTGGTCGTAATACTACCAAGGCGGCACTCTACACGCTAGAAGAACGTCAGAAGCAAATAGAAATTTTATTTGCCAACGAGCCACGTGTTGAAGTGCGTATCTACGACGTGTTAACAGCTGATTTTGCGCAACAAGTTGGTGCAAATTATATTTTACGTGGCGTGCGTACAGTAGCCGATTTTGAGTATGAACGCACTATTGCCGAAGTGAATAAACGCTTGATTCAAATTGAAACTGTTTTGCTCTTTGCCGACACAGAAACAGCCACTATTTCTTCTTCGCTAGTGCGCGAACTAAAAGCTTTTGGGAAAGACGTAACCGATTTTTTGCCCGAAGCGTGATATTATATTGCTAATTATCGCGAGTCAACAAGAGGAGTTGTTGCAATATATAAAAATAACATCTATTAATAATTTTACTTGGGTTTAAATGATAACTTTGTCTTTTGAAATCAGTTGAGAGTCATAAAATAAGAAAATAACCACTGTTTAAATTTTAAAACAATAAATTATGTTTTGTAATCAATGTCAAGAAACAGCTAAAAACACGGGCTGTACTATCAAAGGAGTTTGTGGAAAGAGTGAAGAAACTTCTAATATTCAGGATTTATTAATTTATGTCAGTCAAGGACTTGCGTATGTAGCCATCGAAGCCAGAAAACACGGAATTGACACCAATTTAGCAAGTAAGCATATCACAAATTGTTTGTTTATGACCATCACTAATGCGAATTATGATGATTCCTCACTTATTCAAGCAGCTAAAGAGTGTATTCAGTTGCGCGATTCATTAAAATCGCAAGTTAAACTTTCCGAAAATCATTCATCTATTAACTGGAACGGAACATCAGATGCTGAGTTTCACGACAAGGCAAAAGAAGTGGGAACGCTCACGTACGATACCGATGAAGATATTCGGGGATTGAAACAATATGTTTTATTTGGTATTAAAGGTATGGCTGCTTATGCTGAACATGCTTTTAATTTGGGTTACGAAGCGCAAGAAATTTACAACTTTATGGAAGAAAGTTTGGTAATGATTACCAAACCAATTGCCTTAAAAGATGCTTTGAATTGGCTTATGCGTACTGGGGAATATGGTGTAAAAGTGATGTCACTTTTAGACGATGCCAATACAGCCACTTTTGGTAATCCTGAAATTACGAAGGTAAATATAGGTGTTGGTAAAAATCCTGGTATTTTAATTAGTGGTCACGACCTCAAAGATCTTGAGCAATTGTTGATACAAACGGAAGGCACAGGTGTCGATGTTTACACGCACTCCGAAATGCTCCCGGGTAATGCCTATCCAAATCTCAAAAAATACAAACATTTAGTTGGAAATTATGGCAACGCGTGGCATCGTCAGCTCGAAGAGTTCGAATCATTCAATGGACCAATTTTATTTACGACCAATTGTTTAGTTCCTCCGCGTAAAGCGACGACTTATAATGATAGAGTCTTTACCACGGGAGCGACTGGAATGCCAGGTTGGAAAAAAATCGAAAAGAGACTGTCAAACGGACATAAAGATTTTACGGAGATTATTGAATTAGCAAAAACTTGTCCAGCTCCAACTGAGATTGAACATGGCGAAATAACCATCGGTTTTGCGCATAATCAAGTATTGGCTTTAGCCGATAAAATTTTGGATGCAGTCAATTCTGGAGCCATCAAAAAAATGGTGGTGATGTCGGGTTGTGATGCACGCCATAAAACGCGTGAATATTACACAGAGTTTGCAAAACAACTGCCAAAAGATACGGTTATTTTGACGTCTGGTTGTGCGAAATACCGCTATAATAAATTACAATTAGGTGATATTAATGGTATTCCGAGAGTGTTGGATGCAGGACAATGTAACGATAGTTATTCTTGGGCTTTAGTGGCTTTGAAGTTGAAAGAAGTGTTAAGTTTGGATGATATCAACAAGCTGCCAATTGTATTTAACATTGCTTGGTACGAACAAAAAGCGATTATTGTTCATTTGGCGTTATTGTATTTAGGAATTAAAAATACGCATATTGGACCAACTTTACCAGCATTTTTAACGCCAAATTTATTAAAAACAGTTCAAGAACTTTTCGGAGTTCAAACCATCACAACTGTTGAAGAAGATATGGAAATTTTTGAATTAACTTAAAACTTAAAATTATGGAAGATCAATTGATTTGTAACTGTATGGAAGTGTATAAAAGCACTATCGTAAAAGCGATTAAAGAAAAAGGACTCACAACCGTTGAAGAAGTAGGTGAAGAAACGGAAGCTGGAACTGTTTGTGGCTCTTGTCAAGATGAAATTCAAGAGATATTGGACGAAGTAAATGGTAAGTAATTGCCGTGTTTCTTATTCTTGAAAAATAAAAATAGGGGCGGTTCCAATCAGGAGCCGCCCCTATTCTATTCTGAGGACTTATTATTTTCCTTTCATGACATCGAAACCTTGTCCATATACGCCAATTGCGGACGATTGCGACACAAAGGCATTCGGGTCGATATCTTTCACGAGTTTAAAAATTTTAGCCGATTCATTTTTACGCGCTAACACGTTGATTACTTTGACAGGTTTCTGAGAATACCAACCTACGCCATCGAAAATAGTGACGCCACGGTGAACTTCTTTGTTGATAGCATCGGCAATTTTAGCATATTCTTTTGAGAAAATGAAAAACTGTACCGATTGACGCACACCATTCACTACCAAATCGACCGTGAGTGTGGTAATTGCCATTGCCGTTAAACCATACACAATTTTGTCAATAGATCCACTTGGCAAAAGGTACGACGAACTGATAATCAAAACGTCGCAATATAACAAAGCACGACCTAAAGTGATATTGCGATATTTATTGACTACTTTGGCAATAATATCAGTTCCTCCAGAGCTTCCATTGTTTAAGAAAACCAAACCCATTCCGCTTCCGGCAAGTAATCCTCCAATCACACAGGCCATAAATGGTTCTTGTGCTGAAACGAATGTGCCAATTTGTGCGGCAGGAATAAAGGCGAGAAAAATAGTTAATACCACCACGCCATAAATGGTACGCAGACTAAACGTCCATCCTAAACTACGGACAGATAACAGTAAAAGTACGGCATTAATAATAAAATAGGTAGCGGAAATTGGAAATCCAGTACCGTATTGAATGATAGCACCTATGCCGGTAACGCCGCCGCCTGTGATTTTGTAAGGTAGCAAAAAACCTTTCCAAGAAGAAGCATACATCAGTAAGCCAAGAGTAATCATGAGATACTCTTTAATAGTACTCCATGCTGGTTTAGTGAACGTTATCATAGTAATAGTTTATAAAGATTAAAGAACAATATTAACAATTTTACCTGGTACGACAATCATTTTTTTAGGCTGTTTTCCTTCGAGAAATTTCGACGTTTGTTCGTTTTCTAGTACAGTTTTCTCGATAGTTTCTTTCGTCATATCTGCAGCTAATGTTAAAGTAAAACGTACTTTACCATTAAATGAGATCGGATAATTTATACTACTTTCAACTAAATAATCCTCGTTGCAGAGTGGGAACGTGGCATCACAAATAGTTGTTTTGTGCCCCAATGTGTGCCATAATTCCTCCGTGATATGTGGTGCAAATGGCGCTAATAAAATGAGTAAATGCTCTAAAATGCTCTGCTTGTGACATTTTTGTTGCGTCAATTCGTTTACACAAATCATAAAAGCGGATACTGACGTATTGAATGAAAAGTTCTCAATGTCGTAGGTGATTTTTTTGATTGTTTTATGTAGCGTTTTCAACTCTTCGGCAGTGGCTTTAGAATCTGTGACAACTATGTTATTATCGATATAGAATAGACCCCAAAGTTTTTTTAAGAAACGGTGTACACCATCAATTCCATTTGTGTCCCAAGGTTTGGATTGCTCCAATGGACCGAGAAACATTTCGTACAAACGTAATGTGTCCGCACCATACTTTTCGATAATGTCATCAGGATTTACAACATTGAACATCGATTTCGACATTTTTTCTACAGCCCAACCGCACACATATTTGCCATCTTCAAGTATAAATTCCGCATTTTTGTATTCGGGCATCCAGTTTTTGAATTTTTCCAAATCCAAAACATCATTGCTCACGATATTGACATCGACGTGAATCGGTTGGATTTTGTAGGTGTCTTTCAGGTTATGCGACACGTATTGATTGGTGCCAATAATACGGTACACAAAATTACTGCGCCCCTGAATCATTCCTTGGTTAATCAATTTTTGGAAGGGTTCATCTTTTACAATAACGCCTAAGTCGAACAAAAATTTATTCCAAAAACGGCTATAAACTAAGTGACCAGTAGCGTGTTCAGTACCACCGATGTATAAATCGACGTTTTGCCAATAAGCGTTGGCGGTTTTCCCAACTAAGGCTTCGGTATTATGCGGATCCATGTAACGCAAATAGTAGGCCGATGAGCCCGCAAAGCCTGGCATGGTATTCAATTCTAATGGATATCCATCGTCAGTTTTCCAATTTTGTGCCCGTTTGAGTGGTGGTTCTCCATTTTCGGTAGGCAAATATTTATCAATTTCAGGTAGTTCAAGTGGTAATTTGCTTTCATCCAAAACATAAGGCATGCTCTCTTTATAATAGACTGGGAAGGGTTCTCCCCAATAACGTTGACGACTAAAAATAGCATCGCGTAAACGGTAATTTGTTTTGATTTTTCCAAGCTCTTGCTTTTCGATATAATTTTTCATCGCTACGATGGCCTCTTTGACCGATTTACCGTTGAGAAAATCAGAGTTTTTCATCACACCTTCTTTGGCATCAAAACTCTCTTTGCTGACGTCGCATCCTTCAATCAAGGGAATAATTGGTAAATCGAACTGTTTAGCAAAAGCGTAGTCGCGGCTATCGTGTGCAGGAACCGCCATAATAGCGCCTGTGCCATAACCGGCTAACACATAATCTGAAATGTAAATTGGAATCTCGTTGTTCGACAAAGGGTTGATGGCATAACTGCCAGAGAAAACGCCGGTCACTTTACGATCGGTCATGCGATCACGTTCGGTACGACGTTTGACTCCCTCCAAGTAGCTATCAACCTCAGTTTTTTGTTCTGCTGTAACAAGCTGTCCGACATAGTCGCTTTCGGGCGCTAAAACCATAAATGTAACACCAAAAATAGTGTCGGCTCTTGTAGTGAATACCTCAATTTTAACGTCGTTATTTTTCACGTCAAAAAATAGTTGCGTACCATCAGAACGTCCAATCCAATTTTTTTGCGTTTCTTTTAGAGAGTCGGTCCAATCCAATTTTTCAAGTCCATCGAGCAAACGTTGTGCGTAAGCCGATACACGTAAACTCCATTGGCGCATCATGCGTTGTTCTACAGGATGTCCACCACGTACTGAAAGTCCGTCGCTTACCTCGTCGTTAGCCAATACGGTTCCTAAAGCAGGACACCAATTGACTTTTAAATCGGCTAAATAGGCCATGCGGTAAGCCATGAGCATTTCTTGTTGTTTTTGTTCATTCCAACTTCTCCATTCTTCAGCCGTAAAAATAGGCGTTTCTGATTGAGCAGCAAGTACATTCGCGTTGCCGTTTTCGTTGAATAAGTTTACCAATTTTGATATTGGCTGTGCAGCATTTGTCGTTTGGCAATACCAATGGTTGAACATTTGAATAAATGTCCATTGCGTCCATTTGTAATAGTTGGGTTCGCAGGTGCGTATCTCGCGGCTCCAATCGTAGCTGAAACCTATTTTGTCCATCTGTTCGCGGTAGCGAGCAATGTTCTTTTTGGTTGTCACTTCGGGATGTTGACCTGTTTGTATGGCATATTGTTCAGCTGGAAGTCCGTAAGCGTCATAGCCCATCGGATGTAATACATTGAAACCTTTGAGACGTTTGAAACGGCTATATATGTCAGACGCGATGTAGCCAAGTGGATGGCCTACGTGTAGTCCCGCGCCCGATGGGTACGGAAACATATCTAAAACGTAATATTTTGGACGTTGCTCGTTCACGTCAACTTTGTAAGTGGCATTTTCAATCCAATAGTTCTGCCATTTCTGTTCGATTTCTTTGAAATTGTATTCCATAACACTAAATTATTCAGATTGCCAATCACTCATGTGCATATCTGTTTTTGAGTGAGTTAAACGTATTACTTGAGAAGGAAAATAGTCGTTGTAATGGGTAAACATACCGCTTCCCTTTAACTTGCAAAGGTACAAAAAAATACACCGTTGGCAATAGCTATAATCGCCTCTTTATTTTGTTTATGAACCCTCTTTATTTTAAATTTTAAGTGTGCTGAAAAAATAGTACTTTTGTACCTTGAAATGCAATTTTTTTAGAGCATTGCATCTTATTTTTTTATTTACAACTAGTTATGAATTCTACTAAAAACAGATTACAACGCGCCGATTTCGAAATTATGGCTCCTGTTGGCTCCTGGGAAAGTTTAGCTGCCGCAATTAAAGCTGGTGCTGATTCCATCTATTTCGGTATTGAAAATTTGAATATGCGTAGTCGCTCATCGAGTAATTTTACGACAGATGATTTACGCACGATTGTACAACAATGCAATGACCATCAGATAAAATCCTATTTAACGATTAATACCATCATTTACGATAATGATTTGGCGTTAATGCGCACTATTGTCGATACGGCAAAAGAGGCTGGTGTTGCGGCAATTATAGCGGCCGACGTGGCGGTTTTAATCTATGCGTATAGTTGTGGCGTGGAGGTGCATCTGTCCACACAATTGAATATTTCTAACAGTGAAGCGCTCAAATTTTACGCACAATTTGCCGATGTTGTGGTGTTGGCGCGCGAATTGAATATGGAACAAGTGGCTGAAATTCACAAAAAAATTGTTGATAATCAGATTGTTGGACGTAACGGAGCACTTGTTCGCATCGAAATGTTTTGCCACGGTGCTTTGTGCATGGCTGTTTCTGGAAAATGCTATTTGAGTTTGCACGAAATGAATGCTTCGGCCAATCGTGGTGCGTGTATGCAAGTGTGCCGCCGTGGTTATACCGTTCACGATAAAGATTCCAATATCGAATTGGAAATCGACAACGAATACATCATGTCGCCTAAAGATTTGAAAACCATTCATTTTTTTAATAAACTGATTGATTCTGGCGTACGTGTTTTTAAAATTGAAGGGCGTGCGCGTGGTCCAGAATACGTCAAAACCGTAGTGACTTGTTACCGTGAAGCGATAGAAAGTTACCTCGACAAGTCGTTTACGGATGAAAAAATTGAAGATTGGGACAAACGTTTGTCGCGCGTTTTTAACCGTGGTTTTTGGGATGGTTATTATCTCGGACAACGCCTTGGCGAATGGAGTCATAAGTATGGTTCGGAAGCGACACGACGCAAAGTGTACGTTGCAAAA
>DATFIF010000013.1:0-2616 GCA_035270405.1 Paludibacteraceae bacterium
TCTCCTGATTCGCAGCAGCAACACTGACTAAATATTGTATAAAACTAAAAAAGAGGCGCTCGCCTCTTTTTTAGTTTATTTTTTAAGATATCGTTTCAAAAAACGATACGTCATTAATTCATAAGTTAAGCGCGCTGCCAAATAATCAGATGCTTTTTGGTTTGGATTCGGACAAAGCTCCACCACATCAAAACCAACGACATTGAAACGTTTACATACGCGACGTAAAAAATGCAACACTTGGAAATACTGTAATCCGCCAGGTTCTGGAGTTCCTGTTGAAGGCACAAAGGCTGGATCGAATACATCTAAATCAATGGTGATATACACATTTTCGCTCAACGTATCAAAAGCTTCCAATTCCCAGCGATTTTCACGGTCAAAATAGATGTCTCGTGCATAAAAAACCCGGTGAGGTTCGTAATTTTTAGTCTCTTCTACAGACATACTGCGAATACCAACTTGGCTAACAGCCGCCACTTTTTTTGCTTGGTTCATCACGCAAGCATGATTCAATTCTGAACCTTCGTAGCTCACACGTAAATCTGCATGAGCATCTAATTGTAGAATCGTCAAATTTTCAAACCGTTTAGCTGCGGCACGAATGGCGCCAATACTTACGGTGTGATTTCCACCAATAACTACGGGGAATTTATCAGCATCGAACAATTCACCAACACGCTGCTCTACAGCATCACATAATGCTTCAGGAGAACTTTGTTCGGTAACAGGCTCAGCCGTATGAATCCCTTGACGGTAAACCTCTGTTTGGGTTTCGGTATCGTACCATTCCAACTGAACAGATGCTTCCAATAGCGCTTCTGGACCTTTATCGGCACCATGAATCCAACTGCTTGTAGCATCATACGGAACGGGCAAAACAACAATTTTAGCGTTGTCGTAATCGGCATATTTGCCAGTAAGTCCTGCAAAGTTTTCCATAATAATTTGATTTAATATCTGTGTTAAGTGCTCATAAAGCATCAAAAAGTGTTCCAAACGTCCGTCAAAAACAGATTAATTTCTTAGTTCGAGTTTTTTAACAACAAAATCGTTGCGTTTACCACGAAACAGCTCATATTTCCAGAATTCACAATCGAGCGCACCATTGAGCAACTTCACTTTTGCAGAAGGTTTGAGTCCGATGCTTTGCAAACAGTCGATATGAGATGAAATAACCCAAGTGGTAGAGCCTGTGAATTTATGTTTTAAAGTTTCGCCTAACTGGCGATAAAGACCAAATAAATCATCCGATAAAAGGCGTTCGCCGTAAGGTGGATTGGTCACAATCAAGCAAGGCTCTTCTTGCAATTCCCAATCCACAATAGCGCGTTGCTCTACGGTGATGTATTTGTTGAGTCCAGCCGCTTTTATGTTTTCTTGCGCAATTTTTACCGCACGAGGAGAACTATCAGCACCCATAATTTTGAATTCAAACGGACGTTCTGCACTGTCATCATTGTATAACTCTTCGAATAGCTCTTTATTAAAATCAGTCCATTTTTCAAACGCAAACGCTTTGCGATAAATACACGGTGGAATATTCAAGGCGATGAGCGCCGCTTCAATCAAAAACGTGCCAGAGCCACACATCGGATCCACAAAATTAGATTTGCCGTCCCAACCAGCCAACAACAACATGCCTGCTGCCAATGCCTCGTTAATAGGCGCTTCGGTTTGTGCATCTCTGTAACCACGTTTGTGCAAAGATTCACCTGAGCTATCAAGCGACAACGTACATTGATTATGCGAGATGTGGATATTCAAAAATAAATCGGGATTATCCAAACGAATCGATGGGCGTTTGTTTTCATGTTCCATAAACCAGTCGGCTATGGCATCTTTGACACGATACGTGACAAATTTGGAATTTCTAAACTCTTCGGAAAAAACCGTAGCATCAATAGCAAAAGTTCTCTTGACATCCAAATATTTACTCCAATCAATCAACTTGACTTGTTCGTAAACTTCATCCGCATTGGTTGCTTTGAACGTTAAAATTGGGCGTAAAATACGTGATGCCGTACGACAGTAAAGATTGGCCTTATACATCATCCGTTGATCGCCCGTAAACGACACAACGCGTCGCTCAATCGACACATTGTTGGCGCCCAAATTAACCAACTCTTTAGCTAAAACCTCTTCCAATCCTCGGAAAGTTTTGGCAGTCATCTGAAATTCTTGTTCCATATATCGTAAAAAATAATATTAAAAATTGACGTTACAGTTGCTTTCCTTTTTGTGAGATTTTACCATCAGCTGGCACATCTTTATCGACCCAAACGTTACCGCCAATAATGGCGTTTTTACCAATCGTAATACGACCTAAAATCGTAGAATTAGCATATATAATGACGTTATCTTCAATCACCGGATGACGGGCAATTCCCTTGATTGGATTACCTTTCGTATCCACCGGAAAACTTTTAGCACCTAGAGTGACGCCTTGGTAAATTTTTACATGATTACCGATGACGGAAGTTTCACCAATGACCGTTCCAGTACCGTGATCAATCGTAAAATAATTGCCAATTGTTGCGCCAGGATGAATATCGATACCCGTTTCAGAATGCGCTAATTCAGTAATAATACGAGGAATAAGCGGCACGCCCAACA
>DATFIF010000014.1:0-16999 GCA_035270405.1 Paludibacteraceae bacterium
ATTGGATATCGATGGTAAAAAAGTAGATGCTATTATGAAAGAAATCCAATTTCACCCAGTTTCTGATAAAGTAATTCACGTTGATTTTATCGAAGTGTCTCCAAAGAAACCAATTATTATGGAAGTTCCTGTACAATTGGAGGGTTTGGCTGAAGGCGTACGTGCTGGTGGTAAATTAACATTGGAAATGCGTAAAATCCGTATGAAAGGTCTTGTGAGCAAGATGCCAGATTCAGTAACTGTGAATGTTGATAAATTAGAATTGGGTAAAACTATTCAAGTACGTGCATTGAACTATGAAGGTTTGGAAATTTTGAACACGCCTAACGCTGTGGTATGTGCGGTTAAATTAACTCGTGCTGCTCGTGGCGCTGCTGCGACTGCTGGAACGCCTTCAACTCCTGGAACGCCTGCAAAATAATTTGTAACTACGAATTGTTATGAAATATCTTATTGTAGGTTTGGGTAATATTGGTTCAGAATACGAACACACCCGCCACAATATTGGTTTTGATACATTGGACGCTTTTGCCGAAGCGTCCAATGTTTTTTTTGAGAATCAACGTTATGGCGCCATAGCTACGTGTCGTTTGAAGGGACGCAGTTTACTGTTGCTTAAACCATCAACTTTTATGAATTTGAGTGGAAATGCCCTCCGTTATTGGATGCAGCAAGAGAAAATTCCACTTGAAAATGTACTCGTTATTGTCGATGATTTGGCTCTGCCATTTGGAACCTTGCGCCTCAAACCTAATGGTAGCGACGCTGGTCATAATGGTTTAAAGAATATTCAAGAAATATTAGGAACAGATAATTATGCCCGTTTGCGTTTCGGAATTGGTAATGATTTTCCCAAAGGTTACCAAGTGGAACATGTGCTTAAGCCTTTCACTACCGAAGAGCAAGTTTTGATTCCTGAGCGTTTAGAAAAGGCCATAGAAATTATAAAAAGTTTTTGTCTAGCAGGATTGCAACCAACTATGAATCTGTTTAATAATAAATGAGTTAGGTTAGTTTGTAACTCCAAATTTCTGTCCACTGACGGCAGTCTCTTTTTAGTTTCTAAAATATTTCTTCGGTAATCTATTTTTTTCTACCTTTACCGCTAAAATTAGTTGTATGGAAGCTCTCAAACGCCCTTATACTTTCGATAGAGTAGTGCGCCTTGTAATCGGTGTACTTATTGCTATAGGTCTGTTTTTAGTAATTAATCTGTTAAGTGGCGTTCTTTTGCCATTTGTCATTGGTTGGCTCATTGCCTATTTGCTACACCCGTTAGTCAAGTTTTTTCAATACCGTTTAAAATTCAAAAATCGAGTTTTATCGATTTTTATGGCATTTTTGTCGGTGACATTGGTATTGGTTGTTGCAGGTTTTTTATTCTTACCTTCGGTTATCGAAGAGTTTTCACGCATGGGAGTTTTGTTAGTTGACTATCTAAAGGACGTTGATAGCTCATCGTTCTTTTCCGATAGTGTACGCCTATGGATGAGCGAGACTGCTTCAGGAATTGACTTTCAGAATATGTTTACGTGGAACAACATCGAAAGTCTTATTGAAAAAATAGTTCCACAAATTTTTGGGATAATATCTGGCACGTGGAGTTTTTTTGTTGGTATTTTTGTGATCTTTATCATATTTTTGTATGTTATTTTCATTCTTATCGATTATGAGAAAATTACCGAGGGCTTCTTGTATGTAATACCTACTAAATATCGTCCTTTTGTAACGCAATTAAGTGATGATGTAGAGGTTGGTATGAATCGCTATTTTCGTGGACAGGCTTCGGTCGCATTTTTGGTGGGTATACTTTTTTCCATTGGGTTTAGTATCATCGGTTTACCATTGGCCATTACCATGGGTTTGTTTATTGGCTTATTAAATCTAGTTCCTTACTTACAAATTCTTGGTTTGATTCCTGTTACTTTTTTAGTTTTGTTACAATCCATGGAAACCAATCAGAATTTTTGGTGGTTTATGTTGTTTGTAATCATTGTATTTGTCGTTGTGCAAGTCATACAGGATTTGTTGCTTGTCCCTAAAATTATGGGCAAGGCTATGGGTTTAAATCCAGCCATTATTTTATTATCTCTCTCAGTTTGGGGCGCTTTGTTTGGTCTTATAGGTATGATTATTGCTTTGCCACTGACCACATTACTTATCTCTTATTATAAGCGTTTTATCCTTCAAAATGAGACCTTGGAGATTAGCTCAGAACCGACTCCAACGGAAGAGCCTCCTGTTGAAAAATAATAGGTTAACTATTTGGTTATTATAAATAAATTTGTACCTTTGCAGTCCCAATAATGGGGTAATTATATTAACGTAATTTTCGTATGTATTTAGACGCAGAAAAAAAAGCAGAAATCTTCGGTAAATACGGCAAGTCTAACACTGACACTGGTTCTCCCGAATCACAAATTGCATTGTTTTCTTTCCGTATCAGCCATTTAACTGAACACTTAAAGTTAAACAAAAAGGATTATAGCACAGAACGTTCTTTGACAATGTTAGTTGGTAAACGTCGTCGCTTACTTAACTATTTGAAAGATGTGGATATCGAACGATACCGCGCAATTATCAAAGAATTGGGACTCAGAAAATAATCTGGATCAAACTAATAGAAGGGCATTTCAAATACGTTTGGGGTGCCTTTCTTTTATAACATACTTTTATAAAATTATTATTTAACGTCATTATTATGCATATTCTGTATAATTTTTCTATCTATTTGATGAGCACTTTTGTTGCATTTACGTCGTTATTTAAACGAAAAATGCGTTTGCGCCATCAAGGAAGCGAGGAGGTTTTTGACATTTTAGAGCGTTCTATTGATAAAACGCAACGTTATGTTTGGTTTCATGCAGCCTCTTTGGGCGAGTTTGAACAAGGACGTCCTATGATTGAACGCTTACGTCGTGCGCAGCCTGAACAAAAAATAGTGCTCACATTTTTCTCACCCTCAGGTTACGAAATCCGTAAAAATTATCCTGAAGTTGATTTGGTGTGTTATTTACCGTTTGATAGACCTCAACAAGTCAAACGTTTTTTAGATTGCGTGAATCCCGAAAAAGCTATTTTTATAAAATATGAATTTTGGGCTAATTATCTGCTTGAATTGAAACGGCGTCAGATTCCAACTTACATTATTTCTGCTATTTTTCGACCAAATCAGTTGTTTTTTAAGAAGTATGGCAGATTTTTTTTAAATTTGCTTAATTCTTTTACGATGATTTTTGTTCAAGATGACTTCTCAAAAGAGTTGTTGAATCAGTTTGGCATAAAACATGTTACCGTAGGAGATGATACGCGATTCGACCGTGTGGGTGATATTGCCAAAGCGGCCAATGTATTGCCGATTGCCGAAGCTTTTGGAAAAGGTGCTGACGTATTGGTGGCTGGTAGCTCTTGGGAAGCTGATGAAGAGTTGTTAATTCGTTATGTGAATGCCAATAAAGAACGTAAACTCATTATTGCTCCTCACGAAATTTCAGAAGAGCGTATTACTGGTATTTGTGAGAAATTGCGTTGTACTTTTGTGTTGTACACACAAACCACGCCAGAAGAGGCGGCAAAAGCACGCTGTTTGGTTGTCGATACGATTGGTATTTTATCATCGTTGTATCGTTATGGACAAGTAGCTTACATTGGTGGTGGATTTGGCGCAGGCATTCATAATACGCTTGAAGCAGCCGTTTGGAATGTGCCTGTTGTGTTTGGCCCAAGTTACCAAAAATTTCGGGAAGCGCGCGATCTTATAGCTTGTGGCGGTGGTTATTCTGTGGGAAGTTACCGTCAAATGGAGGATCGCATCAATGGATTATTCATAGACCCAACAGCAGCAACGGCGGCAGGAACTTATGTGAGAAGTCATTTGGGTGCCACCGATTTTATTTACAAACAGATATTCCAATAAAAGGTTAACGTCTTTTATTAACTTTATATTTTTTAAAAATTACAACTAATAGTGAAACCAAGTATTCCAAAAGGTACACGTGATTTTTCGCCTATTGAAATGGCGAAACGTAATTATATTTTTGATACCATTCGTTCTGTTTTTTACCGTTATGGTTTCAAACAAATAGAAACCCCTGCGATGGAAAACCTATCGACATTGATGGGAAAATATGGCGAAGAGGGCGACAAGTTGCTTTTTAAAGTACTTAATTCTGGCGATTTTTTGGCTCATGTAGCGGATGAAGAGTTGATAGGGCGCAATAGCAATAAATTGACGTCTAAAATTTCTGAAAAAGGGCTTCGTTACGATTTAACGGTGCCTTTTGCGCGTTATGTGGTTCAACATCGTGAGGAGTTGACTTTTCCGTTTAAACGGTTTCAAATCCAACCTGTCTGGCGTGCTGATCGTCCTCAAAAAGGGCGTTATCGCGAATTTTATCAGTGCGATGCCGATGTTGTCGGAAGTAATTCGTTAATTTATGAGGCAGAATTAATAGAAATGATTGACGAAGCGTTTCAACTTTTTAAAATACCGGTTGTTATTAAGTTGAATAATCGTAAAATTTTGGCTGGTATTGCAGAATTAATTGGTGAAATAGAACGTATTATAGATATTACAGTTGCGATAGATAAACTTGATAAAATTGGGTTGGATAATGTAAATAGCGAACTACTTGGGAAAGGAATTTCACAGGCGGCAATTGATAAATTACAACCAATTCTGGGTTTACAAGGTTCGAATACGGAGAAATTAGAAATTTTGAAAACTGTTTTGACGTCGTCGTCGTTTGGTCTAAAAGGTATTGCCGAATTAGAAGAAGTTTTTGGATATATACAATCGGCACAGATTCATTGTTCCGTAGAATTGGATTTAACGTTGGCTCGTGGATTGAATTATTACACCGGTGCGATTCTTGAAGTAAAAGCCAAAGATGTCGATATGGGCAGTATTTCAGGCGGTGGTCGGTACGATAATTTGACAGGAATTTTTGGTTTACCAGACGTTTCAGGTGTTGGTTTTTCTTTTGGAGCCGATCGTATTTACGATGTGCTTAGTCAGCTTGATTTATTCCCAAAAGAGAGTAGTTCTGGTACGTCATTGCTTTTTGTTTCATTCGACGAGAAAGGATTAAATTATTGTTTACCTTTGTTACGAAAAGTTCGCCGTGCAGGTATTGCTTCTGAAATTTATCCAGATGGTAGTAAACTTAAAAAACAGATGAGTTATGCTAATAGTAACCAAATTCCTTTTGTTGCGATTGTTGGCGATTCTGAAATGGAAGTTAATAAAGTGATGCTCAAAAATATGGAAACAGGCGAGCAGGCATTATATTCAATAGACGACGTTATCAAACAGTTGGGCTAATAAAATTGTTCGTGTAGTCCTAAATTTATACCACTGATTATGAATTATCGTTCACTTACATCGCTCGAAATAGAACAATTGCAACAACAATTTTGTATTGCTGACGATTGGAATAATATCCAAGTGTTAGAAGGATTTAATCCGTTATATGTGCGTGAGGTCTCTTTTTCAGGACAAATTCGTTTAGGAAAATTTGAAAAATCCGTTGATTTACCTGGCGGTGTATCTGTACATTCAGGAATCTTTAAAGCATGTCTTCATAATACAACGGTTGCGAATAATGTTTACATTCGCGAAATCCATAATTACATTGCTAATTATCACATTGGAGAAGATTCTCACATTGAAAATACGAATCTGATTGTGGTAAATGAAAAAACTTCGTTTGGTAATGGCGTGCGAGTTCCCGTAATGAATGAAGGTGGCGGACGCGAAGTGCCTATTTTTGATGGATTGTCAGCACATTTAGCCTATATTTTGACAGTTTATCGTCACGACCTAAAAGTGATTAAAAATCTTCAAACACGCATTGATGCTTACGCTGATAGTCAAAAATCGGTTATCGGGATTATTGGAAAATCTGTACGGATTGTAAATTGTGGAGCCATTACCAATGTTCGTATTGGCGACCACGCGATACTTGATGGCGTTGCCACACTGAAAAATGGAACTGTTAATAGCCACAAAGAAGCACCAGTGCATGTTGGTTATGGCGTAGCGTGCGACGAATTCATTCTTTCTTCGGGCGTTCGTATTTCCGATTCAACGCTCATTTCACGCTGTTTTGTAGGACAAGGCTCGATTCTCGATAAACACTTTTCAGCAGTCGACTCGCTATTTTTTGCTAATTGTCATGGATCGCATGGCGAAGCTATCGCCGTGTTTGCTGGACCCTACACCGTTTCGCATCATAAAGCGACATTATTGATTGCGGGAATGTTCTCTTTTTTCAATGCTGGCTCAGGTTCCAATCAAAGTAATCACCTCTACAAATTGGGCCCCGTGCATCAAGGTGTTGTCGAGCGTGGCTGTAAAGCCACTAGCGATTCTTATCTGCTTTGGCCAGCTCGTATCGGTGCATTCACTTTAGTGATGGGACGCCACACGAAACATAGCAATACGTCTGACTTACCATTTTCGTATTTGATTGAAAATGCTGGAGAAAGTTACCTCGTTCCAGGAGCAAATTTACGCAGTGTTGGTACGATACGTGATGCTCAAAAATGGTCAAAACGTGACACGCGTAAAGACAGCCATAAATTGGATCAACTCAATTTGAACTTATGGAATCCGTATACGATTCAACAAGTGATGAAAGGGTTAGTTATACTTGAAAATTTACAACAACAATCTCCAGAAACGACTGAAGAATACAACTATAATAACTGTATTATTCGTCGTTCATCGTTAGTTAACGGGATTTCTCTGTATAAGATGGCAATTTTTATATTTTTGGGAAACTCGTTTATTGATAGATTAAAAAATAGTCATTTTGACACCATTCATCAATTGCGTGAGCAACTTACACCGACCACTCAATCGGGTAGTGGTGAGTGGAGCGATTTGTCTGGCTTATTGGTACCTCGCAACGAAATTTCACTTTTGATGGAGGATTTATCCGCTGATGCATTAACATTGGATGAGATTCAATCTCGTTTTGAATCGTTACAACTCAATTATACTGACTATTCTTGGACTTGGTCTTATCATAAATTATTGGCTTATTGGGAGAAATCGATTGTAGAAGTAACGCTCGAAGATTTTATAAATCTGGTGGAAGCTTCGAAAAATGCGTCTATCTCTTTGGACAGTATGCTTTATCTGGATGCGCAGAAAGAATTTGATCAAAACTCACACGTGGGTTTTGGTATGGACGGTGACGATGTACAAAAAACGCAGGATTTTGAGGCGGTACGCGGAACTTTAAAATCGAATCCGTTTGTGCGTCAGCTTCTGAATCATAGCGAAGAACAGTCCCAATTAGCGGAGGAGATGATTGCTCGTTTGAAGATGGTGAAGTAATTCTATTTTAGCTATTTATTCGTGTATATTGATAAAATTTCCATATTAAATTATCGCAATATCGCTGAAGGCGATTTGCTATTTTCGCCTAAAATAAATTGTTTTTTAGGACGGAATGGTATGGGTAAAACCAATTTGTTAGATGCTATTTACTATTTGTCGTTTTGTAAAAGTCATCTCAATCCTATCGATACACAAATAATCAAACACGAGACCGATTTTTTTATGTTGCAGGGCGTTTATCAGCGGAAAGAGGCTGAAGAAGTGATTTCTTGTGCCGTAAAACACCGTACAAAAAAACAATTTAAACGTAATAAAAAGAGTTATGAACGGCTATCTGATCATATTGGATTTATTCCTGTTGTCTTGATTTCACCTTCTGATTTAGAGCTGATTACCGATGGAAGTGATGAACGACGTCGTTTTTTAGATACGGTTATTTCTCAATATGATAAACTCTATTTGTCGGCTTTGATTCGGTATAATTCTGCGCTTCAAAATCGCAATGCGATGATGAAACAGGATTCTATTTTGGATGAAACCATGTTGGATATTTATGAAGAGCAACTAGCCATTGAAGCTGCTTATATTTATCAAAGACGTTCTGAATTTGTTGAAGGTTTTACACCTATTTTCCAACACTTTTACGAGGAAATATCGTTCGGTAATGAGCGTGTGGAGTTAGTGTATACGTCTCATTCACAACAAGGAGATTTGCGTCCATTATTACATGAATGTCGTGAACGTGACCATGCATTGGGCTATACGACACGCGGTTCGCACAAAGATGACTTGGCGATGTTGCTAGGCGATTATCCGATGAAACGAACGGGTTCGCAAGGTCAAAATAAAACGTATTTAGTGGCGTTGAAATTAGCACAATTTATTTATCTAAAAGGGGTAAATCAACAAACGCCCATTTTATTATTAGATGATATATTTGATAAATTAGATAGTGAACGTGTCACTCGTATTGTAAAATTAGTTTCGAGCGAAGAGTTTGGTCAAATTTTCATAACCGACACCAATCGTGAACATCTCGACGAGATTTTACGACGTTTAGGTGGTGAAGCACGTATTTTTGAAGTAACAGATG
Organism: Paludibacteraceae bacterium; assembly: GCA_035270405.1. Classification (GTDB taxonomy): domain Bacteria; phylum Bacteroidota; class Bacteroidia; order Bacteroidales; family Paludibacteraceae; genus W0P28-013. The sequence continues at coordinate 8,442 of DATFIF010000014.1, forward strand.
GCGCGATAAAAACGGTAACTGAATAATTAATTATAGCCTATGAAATTTAAAATAACATTAGTCATGTTGACTTGCGTATTGACCCTTTGGGCACAAGAAGACGAAGATAAAGGATATATTGTGGCAGTGGGCGATATGGCTCCAGATTTCACAATTACCTTGGACGATGGAAGTTTCGTGCAATTATCTTCTTTGAAAGGGAAAGTAGTGATGTTGCAATTTACTGCTTCGTGGTGTGGCGTGTGTCGTAAAGAGATGCCCTATATCGAACACGATATTTGGAAAAAGCACAAATATAATCCCAATTTTGTATTACTTGGTATTGATAGGGAAGAGCCGATGGAAAAGGTCATTGCTTTCAAACAGAGTTTGGGCGTTACCTATCCTATTGGGAGCGATTTGTCCGCTGATATCTTTACATTATTTGCCCGTCGTAATGCAGGCATTACGCGTAATGTGATTATTGATGAAACGGGTAAAATTGTATTCTTGACACGCTTATTTTACCCTAAACAATTTGAGGAGATGTGTCAACTGCTAGATGTGTTATTGAAAAATTAATATAAAATATGGAAATTTCTTATCGTTTGAAATCGATGGCTGAGTCTGAAACGCTTGCTATGTCTCAAAAAAGTAATGAGTTGAAAGAGCAGGGTGTTGATGTTATCAATTTAAGTGTTGGTGAACCCGATTTTTTTACGCCTGAACCTATTAAAGAGGCTGCGAAGAAAGCTATTGATGACAATTTCTCTTTTTATTCGCCAGTGGCTGGTTATTTAAGTTTGCGTAAAGCGATTTCTAAAAAACTTAAACAAGAGAATGATTTAAACTTTACCCCTGAACAAATTGTCTGTTCAAATGGTGCTAAACAAGCTATTTGTAATGCTTTATTATGCGTGTTAAATTCTGATGACGAAGTCATTATCCCAGCGCCATATTGGGTGAGTTATGTAGAAATGGTGAAACTAGCTGATGCCACAAGCGTTGTTATCCCAGCAGGCATTGATCAAGATTTTAAGATAACACCCGAACAGCTTCAGGCCGCTATTACATCTCGTACTAAAGCGATTATATTGTGTTCGCCATCCAATCCTACTGGAAGTGTTTATACCAAAGAGGAGTTAGCCGCACTTGCTCATGTTTTAGGTAAATGTAGCAATATTTTGGTGATTGCTGATGAGATTTACGAACATATTAATTATACGGGTCACCACGAATCAATTGCACAATTTCCAGAATTGCACGACCGTGTTGTTATAGTTAACGGTGTTTCCAAAGCGTATGCCATGACTGGATGGCGTTTAGGTTGGTTAGCCGCTCCTTTGTGGCTAGCAAAGGCGTGTGTTAAACTTCAAGGACAATATACATCTGGACCAAGTTCTATTGCACAAAAAGCTGCTGAGGCTGCTTATACGGGAGATCAATCGTGTATAGCCGATATGCGAAACGCTTTTGAGCGTCGTCGTCAGTTAGTGGTCGGTTTAGTGAAAGCAATTCCAGGTTTGAAAGTGAACAATCCGATGGGTGCATTTTATGTTTTTCCTGAATGTAAATCATTTTTTGGGAAAAAGACGCCAGAAGGTCGTGTTATTGCAAACTCTACTGAATTAGCAATGTATTTATTAGAAGTGGCTCATGTGGCGTGTGTCGCAGGTCTGGCTTTTGGTGCTCCAGAATGTATTCGTATGTCCTACGCCACAAGTGATGATAAGCTAGTAGAAGCATTTGCACGCATAAAAAAAGCATTAGCACAACTGAACTAATTATCCTTTTGTTTCAGATAAAAAAACTCCAAGAACTGTTTCTTGGAGTTTTTTTTATAGTATTCATTCTTAATGTTTTATGGAACGGGATCGTAACCACTACCGCCCCAAGGATTACAACTTAAGATGCGCTTGACGCTTAACCATAATCCTTTCAAGGGACCATGTTTTTTAATGGCTTCAATCGAATATTGTGAACAGGTCGGTGTGTAACGACAGCTCGAAGGAAACATGGGTGAAATAGCCAATTGATAAAATCGAATGGGTAACAACAGCAAGTATATGATGATTTTTCTCATGAAGTTTTGTCACGATTTTCTAAAATTCGATGTTCCAATTTGACTAGCGCCATTTTCATTTTAGTTTGAACGGCATTAAAATTTGGTAATTCGTTGCTTACGGCACAAAAGGCGATATGCAGATTCCAAGGCGTTTGTTCTGTGGCTGCACACAACTGATGCTTATTCAAACGATAACTTTCACGTATTAATCGTTTGAAACGATTGCGATCAACAGCGTGTTTAAATCGCTTTTTAGGTACGCTCACCACTACTTTTATTATCGACGAGTTTTCTTCTTTAGGCACAAGTTGATAAACCACACGTAATGGAAATGCAATAAATCCCTCACCTTTTTCAAATAAACTGTCTATCTGCAATTTACTAGTAAGATGTTCTGCTTTGGGAAATGTATGTGTGCGGTTGTTCATATATAAAAATAATCCCAAAAGTACACAATTTTCGATACTTCTGGGATTATAACGTACTAAAAGTTCGATTATTTATTTTTTATCGTTCTTATGATTTTCTTTGATGTAAGATTCAAGCGCCATAGCCATGGATGTAAACTCTTTGGTTGGAACTTCTAAATCAAGTCGCAGATTGGCATCGCGCACCGCTTGTGTGGTATTGGCTCCGAAGCAGCCAATATGAGTCTCTTTTTGGTCGAAATTGGGGAAATTCTTCAACAACGAAGCGACACCTTGTGGGCTAAAAAATAGTAACATGTCGTAGTTAAACTCTTCATCAGACGTAAAATCGTTACTCACCGTACGATACATTAAACCGATATCATGTTTGACTTTATATTGATTTAAATAACCTGAAATTTCAGCGTTGTGATTATCGGACATCACAACTAAAAAGTTCTCATCTAAGTGTTTAGCTATGACTTGAAAAAGTTCAGGTAATTTCCCCGTAGTGCTATTAAATACTTTACGTTTGCGGAATTGGATGTATTTTTGAAGATAAAATGCAACCGTTTCAGATATGCAAAAATATTTCAAATCTTCACTCACGTTTATACGCATTTCTTGGGTTAAACGAAAAAAATGGTCTATTCCGTGACGGGAAGTAAAAACAATAGCTGTATAGTCAGCTATATTTATTTTTTGAAGGCGAAATTCTTTAGCAAGAATAGGGTCAACTTTAATAAAAGGGCGGAAATCTATCTTTACATTGTATTTTTCTGCAATTTCAAAATAGGGAGATTTTCCATTCTCAGGCTTTGGTTGAGAAACCAACACTTTCTTGATTTTCAAAGCGTTAAGATTTTTGTTAGACGTTTGTGAGCCACATTACCACTGCTTTTTTAAGGAGCAAAATAGGTAAAATTTCTAGGGTGCAAAGATACAAAAATAAATAACATAAAGATGAAAATCCTGTAAAATAAAATTGAAAAGCTTTGAACAAGACTAATAATACTCCTATTAACATGATAATCAGGCCTATATAAACAAAAATAATCAAACTTGCTGGTGGAGCGTAAATCATACCAACAACGATAGGAAAGAGTAATAACCCACCAACTACAAATGTAGTGATAAAACTGCGAATGAATTTACGCATGATGGCTGTTTGGTTAGTTACAAATCCAACGTATTTAAAGACTAACCATTGGACAATGAGCCAACCGCTAGTGACAATAGTCAGGACTAACCATAAAATCAGACTGTTGTGCGAAAAGTCGAGTGTGTGTGTTGGGTTGACTACAATAGTTAGAAATAAACTAAAGGTAACAAGAGCAATGGTCAGCATAATAATGATAGAAACAGATGTGTTGTCGGCTTCTTCATACGTCATGCGGTCTCGATCACGGAAATAGTTGCTTAATAGTTCTAAATAAAATTGTTTACCTTGTTTAAAAGCGATGACAAATAATAGAAATGAGACGATAAGTGTGATGCCGATAAGTGGCGATGTTCCCCAATTGGTGACACGCACAATGATAGGTAATTCGACGCTGTGAGCATTCGTAATTACCAAACTATCAGATACGATATGTTGTAAAGAATCTAACATAATTGAGGATGCAAAGTTACACAAAATCTCTTACAATCTGTAGGATTGGTTGTCTGTTTTACATCATCTTCGAAATCTAAATCCACGAGAAAATAGGTACGTGTCAGGTCGTTATTTTAGTTTAATCAGTCGGTGATTCAGGCTATTTCTTTTTTTTCTGTGTAGCAAGTACGTTGATGTTTTAAATCAAAGCCCTGTTCATAGCTACTCAATTTGTTTATTCTGTAAAGAATTAACAAATAATACATCGCCTAAATCATCGTAACCCTCAAAAATGCTTGTGTTCAAATTCCTTATGCTATCTTCGTGGAATCCCATAATAGTCAATCCCGCTGTCGCTGAATTCGTATTAATGATTGATTTATAAGATTTTCCTTCTTCTTCCACAAGTATTTTAATATTCTGTGATGTGATGGGTAATCGGCCTTTTTCAATCAATTCGTTCATTCTCTTTTTAACCTCCACAATTTCATCTTGTTTACAGATATCAAAAATCTTTATGTCCGATTTTTTCCAGTCGGGGTGTCCAAGTAGAATGAAACTTAGTATAATCATTAGGTTTGCATTTTCAGCATCAGTGCTTTTAATCCAGACGTGGATCCCATTCTTGTAAATGATAGGTTTTCGGCTAGAAGCAAGGATGCATACATCAAAATTGCCTGAGCTAATTAATTTAAAATTATCTATAATATCTACCAATCCGTCAGGCTGTTCTTTATCATATTCAAGAATCAGCATATTATTATCCATACCCGAAATACTCGGTATTTGAATTGCTTGGGCAATCGCAGAGGTGTAGGAAGGTGAAATGATGGTGTCGATATAAACATGGTTGGTTTCGCCGTAATTGTGAATTAAACGGTTTAACTCCTCTTGAGATTGATCGAATGAATTTTTGGAGCAGTAATCTTCTATTCGGTGCAAGTATGTTCCAAATCCATATTTGTATGATATCCAGTTTGTTAGTTTAAATGCATTGTCTTGGTTAAAGGAGTTTTTGGATACACATATAACGCTTGGTCGCCAATCTGCTGATGATTTTACCGCTTTGCTTTTTTGTAGGTATAACTGAAGGTTCCTGTTAATTTGAAAAATTGTATTGGTAAAAATGGATGATAAACCTCTTCTATTCTTATGGACGTAGCTAATGTATATATAGAGAAGAATCATGGCAGAGAAAGCAACAAGGCTGTATACCATACTTATTTTAAACATAACCCAAACTGAGGTAACAAAACCTATAAGGGAAATAAACCATTTCGATTTAAATGAAGGTCGGTAAGAGGGTGATGATCCAAAGTGATTAAGAAATGAAATTAAACAGAGTGAGCCGTAGGTAATCATAAAGAACATCGAAATGATTTGAGCTACAATATCTACATTTCCAAGCGCTACAAATACCAATGCTATGATACAGGTTGTCAATGAAGCGTTGATAGGCTCATTGTCATTTATTCTTGCTTTACTTAACCAACGGTTTGCAATTTTAGAAGGAAGGGATTTGTCGTTTGCCAATGCTTGTAGGGTGCGAGGAGCAACCATTACAGATCCCAGAGCTGACGATATCGTTGAGGCTGCAAGCCCAAGTGGTATGAATAGCCATCCCCAAAGTGCAATTTTACTCATCACAAATTGATCGCCCATTAACTCTTCCGGTGTAGCGGAGCTGGCTAATTTATATGAAATGAAGAAGTAGATTATCATTCCTAAAACGGTAGCAGTGATAGTACCAATTGGAATTGATTTTGCTGGATTTTTTAAATCGCCCGAAAGGCCTACACCGGCAGTCATTCCCGTAAATGCTGGGAATATTATGGCAAATATCAGATAGAATTGTTGGGTGTTTCTAAATTCTACGTTTGCAAAGTTGAAACTTACTTCATTAGCAGTTTCGGTACTTCCCATGAAGAATAGAATGATGGATAAAGCGAGTATGGCAACCACAAAGTACAGTGCTTTAACGCCAAGGTTAGCCCCTTTTTTAAGAATTAATGCCGATAAAATAAGCATAATGGGAATGCTAATGGCTTGTCGTGGTAGAAAAAAATTGTAAGTTTCCTTAAGGTAATCGAATAGAAATTGAAACGTTTCAGTGAATGCAATCACATAAAAAGCTACGCTAATGGCTTGCGATAGATACAAGGCTATACCAATGGTTGCGCCAATGTTTAATCCAAATGAGCGAGAAACAATAAAGTACTCGCCGCCTCCTTCAACTCTTTTATTGGTGGCTAATTCGGATATAGCTAGAGCGGTAGGGATGGTTACCATATGTCCTAGAATAACTAGAAATATGACTCCAATAAAACCAAGGGTTCCCACGGCAAATCCAAAACGCAAGAAAAGTACGGCACCTAAAATCGTTGATATGGCTGTGAAAAACACAGGTGCAGTACCAAATTTCTTTATTGACTCACTCATGGTAATTTGATATTTAAATTAGTATGGATTTTGATTCTTTTCAAGATGTAAAACTCTTTTGAGGAAAAGGAGATCCCCTTTTTTTATCGTTTATTTTTCCGGAGAAATATTAATCGACATATCTTCTTCTACCACGATTTGACAAGATCGTTCCACTTGGATGCGTTTATTATCTTTGTCGACTAGTTCGACAGCACATTTTCCGCATTTTCCATGTCCTCCACAATTCGCAACTTTAAATATCCCTTTATACGGATTGATGTCGTTATCTAATAGAGCTTTACGAAGATTTGCACCTTTGCTTACTTCGATTGTTTTTTCTTTGTTGACTACTTTAATTGTTGGCATAATTGTTATTTTAAGCTGTTTATAATTAATGACATATGTATTTAATCTGGTCTGGTCTTGTCGGGTTTGTAATCCGACCCGACGGGAACTGTTCGTTTTTTTTTAACCACGTTTCTTTGTTTGTATGTCACGGTTCAGGAGAACCCCGCCAGCGGAGGAAGTAAATCAGCTCCAATCGAATTGATAGTCATTACTTCTCGTTCAAAAGTTTTAAGTATTTCAGTAATATATCTATTGTCGGGGCGGATTTGTAATCCGACCCCTATTATACTGTTATTAAGATTTGTAATCCGTTCAACTATGTTACGATTTCGACTTTTAATAATCCTTTACCGCCAGCATAATCAATGGCGGAACTATATCGGTAATCTTCTGGACAATTCACAAGTTCCGCTTTTACCGGATTGTTATGAATATAATTTAGTTTTTGGTCGTAATAGTCCGCTAGAAAAATCTCTTGCGCATCGTTACCTTCCTGCCAAAACCGATAGTATTTTATCTTTTTATCATTGCGAGCAGCATATTCAAAACGGTTAAGCATCCATTCTTTACGACTTTCTTCAGGGTCAATGGCTAATTCAGCCAAAATCTGTTTACTCGTAAACTTTTTGAAATCGCGCCAAATTTCCGATACGGTTGTTCCTTCTTGCGCACTGACAATGGCGTGTAAATGGTTGCTCATAAGTACCCAAGCATAAATGACCAATCCTTTTTCACGTTGGCAATACGTGAGCGCCTCTAAAATAATATGTTTGTATTTTGGGCGAGTAAAAATATCCACCCAATCTACCACGGTATCCGTTACAAAATAAACTTGTTCTGTGATTCGGTTTTTGATGTCCATTTTGTTTGTGTTTACGGATTATAAATCCTCATATTATTTTGTAGGGGTCGGATTGCAAATCCGCCCCGACGGGGCAAAGGGAGGTTAATCCGCCCCGACGGGGGCTCGTTTTTTATCCACTTTGAATTACAGATTCACCTCTGTACCGTTCAATGTTAATCCTTTATCAATTTAACAACTTTTTCGTTAATTCTGATCATGTAAATACCGCTTTGCAGTTGTGCAATATCGATTTCAGCTTTGTCGGATATTAATACAAGTTGTCCGCTTTGATTGTACAAATAAGCTTTGTCGCCCTTGGTCATACCTTGAATCATAATTTTTTCTTTCGCAGGATTCGGATATATATTAAATGAAGTAATCATACTCTCATTAATATTCGTTGTTACATCAAGAGTAGTAAACGATACTTCATCGCCATAAACTGTGCCTGTTGCATTTGTTGCATATGCTTTTACATAGTAAGTTGTGTTTTTTATAAGTCCTGTTATAGAACTTGTAAAAACACCGCATACAGCAATTGCACCCTCCTCCGTTTTAGTTGTTAAATCAACTGTAGGATTATTTGAAGTACTCCAAACCACGCCATATTGAGTAGGATTAGAATCGCCTAAATTTGTAATGTTACCATTACCGGTAGCCGTAGTTTCGCCAATAGACGATACTGCCTGAGTTGTAACAGTTGGTGCTTCATCTACATTGATTATAGTAATTGTAAATACTTTTTCAAAAGTTAAACTACCTTGGTCTGTTGTTCTAACTCTAACCGAATAGCTGTCCTTGGTTTCAAAGTCAGGGCTTGCAGTAATTCGCAAACTACTACCACTTATGTTGAAAGATGCATTGTCGGTGCTTCCATCTCCACTTACAAGGGTATATGTA
>DATFIF010000015.1:0-4910 GCA_035270405.1 Paludibacteraceae bacterium
ACAAAAAAAATACGGATTAAAATTTTCACACGTTCCTTTTCTTTGGAGTTGTATACCTTGTCACGCACTCTCTACGAGGGTTTGGAAATACCGATTGTGAGACTCACAGATAAAACTGCGGATGGCTATTTTTTCAGCATCTTAAACGACATGGAATGTGACGTTGCGATAAATATTGATGAAGATGCTTTTTTGATAAATCCAGATGCGTTATTGGAATTAGTGGATTTTGTTGTAGAACATAATTATGCAAATGCAGGTTGCCCTGATGGCGGTATGGCACTTCGTATTTTTAATCCTATTATCACCAATCCATTTTTTAATGTATTTAATCTCAAGTTAATACGTACGAAATTAATCGTCAAAAATGAAATAAATGCTTTTGATTATTTGACCGTGCGTGAAGAAATGGAAACCAGATTTCCTATCCATATCCTTAAAGGTAGGTATGATTTTAAATACACTAATCAAGAACCGTATTATCCATTTTTCTTTTGGCTTGCGTATAACTTTGACACCCTTTATTTGCCTGCTGTGACACATACAGATGGCATTTCTACCATTTTATATTCGCCTGATAAAAGTCAAATTATTTGTTTACATGCGTGGTTTGCCCGTTTTTACAAGATGTCATTATTTGCAAAGATTTTTCTAAAAAATCGTGGTGTACAAACTCAGCGTATTAATAATTTAATTACCGAATCTTATGAGCTTCGTCAACTATCACGCCCAATTTTTACAACTTATGATTATCTACGCTTTAATGTTGATATGTTGTTGCGGTGGAGTATTAAAGTTCCACAGCGTATTGTGGGATGGCCTCGAAAATGGAAAAAATGGTATAAACGTTGGCAACATAACCGTCACGGTATGATGTGATACAAAAAGAGCTTGATAAATTTATCAAGCTCTTTTTATGCGAATTTTTATTAGTTAGTTGTTTCTTTTTTTAGACCATTTGAATAGTTGGAAACCAACTAAACCCACGATTGTAAGTCCCATGATAATAATAAAAATTAAGGACAACATATTGCCTTTTTCGACACTGTCAGGACGGAATTCAAAACGAATATGGTGATTCCCTGCTGGTACATTCAGTGCCCGTAGTAGATAATTGACACGGAAATGTTCAACGGCTTCGCCATCGATATAGGCTTTCCAACCATAAGGGTAATAAATTTCGGAAAAAACGGCAACTCCTGCTACTTTCGAAGATGACTCATATTCAAGAACTTTTGGCGTATATGTAGTTAACGTTATATTCGCTGAAAGATTCTCTGTTGGTGTAAAATCTGTAATGTATTTCTCATACTGAACATCTAGCACTGCTGTCGTGCGAATATTGATTGTATTTAACGCATCACTTTCTTCGTTGGGTGTATTTGTTATCACGAGCGAATCCACAAACCAAGCATTGCCTAAAGCATCGGGATTTTGTTGTGGTATTATTTCTCCATTAGAGGCTTGCGTAATAACATATTTAGTATTGAGCATGTTAAGCGCATTCATATTCATTTTGGAGATGTGTGCATCTATTAAATCTTGATAACGGCGAAGTTTAGCAGCAGAATAACCTCCAATAGATTTTAAATAGTATGATGTACGTGCCTCGTTGAATGTGTTGGTTGTGAGATTGAGCACTCGGAAATGCGTGGTGTCTTTTAGTAATTCTTTTTCGTAAGGTTGCATTGCAAAGGCTTGGTCGCGTTTCTTGACAGCCACAAAATTATCATCGTTGCAAAAACGTTTATTGACTGGCCACATATCAGTTACAATTAATCCGGTAAGGATGATACCAAACCACATTACTTTGATTTTTTCTTGTATGAAAAGATACACTAATCCAGAAGCTAACACAATGAATAGCAATGAACGCCAAGCGTCTGCTTGTAGCATCGATGCTCGTTGTGCGATAATTGCTTCATAAGCCCAATCGGGTAATTGTGCTGTTAATTGTGCGTCGTTAGGCGATATAAAACTCACTAACATGCTGCCAAAAAGAGCAAATAAAAGAGCAATTCCTGCGGTAATTCCGGCTGAAATGTAGAGACTTTTTAGCAATTTTTCTTTGGAAAGAGATTTATTGGAAATCTCTTTTAATGCTAAAAATCCTAGTAGAGGAATTGTTATTTCTGCTACAATCAAAATGGATGACACCGCTCGAAATTTGTTATACATCGGGAAATAATCGAAAAAAAGTTTCGTGAATGGCATGAAATTATGTCCCCATGAAAGTAGAATGGAAAACAGTGTAGCTGCGAGTAAAGCCCATTTATAAGGTCCTTTTACAACCAATAAGCTAAGTATAAACAAAAAACAGACAATAGCACCAAGATAAACAGGACCAGATGTAAACGGTTGTGTGCCCCAATAAGTTGGTGCCGCACTACAAAAATCTCTCGCTGAAGTTCGTGGAACGCCATTCGCTACCAATTCTTTGTAAAGTATTGACTCTTTCCCAACATTGTAACCCGAAGCTCCTCCCATATAGTTGGGTATTAAAAAAGTCATTGTTTCGCCTATTCCATAACTCCAAGCCGTAGCATAATCTAAGTCAAGTCCTTTGGTCGTATTTTGTTTTTCGGTCTCTTTCGTAAGCTCAGAATGACCACCACGCATGGTCTGTTCGGCATATTCTTGGTTGGCAAAAATATTCGCACTACCAACGCCCATTCCTACACCAAACGACAGGGCAAATAGTATCGTGGCTATGGCTAAATCTTTATAACGTTTTTCTTTGAGATGTAGGTAGAGTTCAGCGAAGAATAGCAGACCAATAAGCATACAAATATAATAGGACATTTGTGGGTGAATGAAAAATCCCATAGGAATAAAAAACATCGTAAAAATGGCACCCCAGCCATATTTTTTCTGATAAATGAGTAAAAATCCGACAATTACCATAGTCATCCAGGTGATAGCAGTACATTTTCCGTGGTGCGATGCTGCTATGATAATAAAAAAGTAGGAGGAAAAGGCAATTGAAAATGCCCCTGCTAAACTGATCCACTTATTAATTTTGAATGAACGCAAGAGCATGAAAAAACTGATGAGATAGAATAAAACAATAAAAATGGCATTTCGGTGTCCCCAGTGAAAGAAACGGTAGAAAGGTTTTAAAATTTGAGAAGAAAGATAACTTGCGCCTCCAACTTGATAATTTGGCATGCCGCTAAACATAGAGTTTGTCCACCAAGTGTAGTCACCTGTTTGTTCGTGATAAACAACACTTTCGCGTGAAGCGGCTGTACCATTGACATTGTCGCCCGCAAAAATAATTTTTCCTTCTAATGCAGGTGCACAATAGATGATTGCAGCGACAATAAAAATGAACAGAATGCCTAAGTTAGGTAGAATTTGAGTCTTAAAATCTAGTTTTTTCATACGTTTTTATTCCTGTTTTTTGGTTTTCGTTTACTCCATACGATACGAAGTAATTGTTCTACTTCTGCCGAAATACCCCAATAATAAACCGTGACTATCCCGAGCGAACCTAATATAGTTGTGCGTAAGAGCGCTTCAGCTATTTGCCAAGTTAAGGTTGGGGATATTCTTAGAAAATATGGAGTTATATAGGCTGTGACAAAATAATTGATTACAAAAAGTCCTAAAGTGACGACTAAAATCTTGAGCTGTGGCATCGAAAAAGGAGAAGTTTTCATCTTCCATTTAATGACTGATAAGAGTAGTAAAAAATAGATGATATAAGCAATCAATGAGGCGGCTGCAGCTCCATTCATGCCCCAAATTGGTATGAATGCATTATTCAATACGATGGCCGTGGCGGTTAGTATAAATGTGAAGATGAGTGACAAATAATAATATTTGGAGTAACTGAGCACGGATACGCCCACACTAAAGGTGGAATTAATAAGTTTAGAAAGTCCCAAAATTAGCACGACTAGTTTTGCACTGGCGTACTCCGAACCATTGGGCAACAGTGTAAAAAACAGGTCGATATTTATCCATATCACTAAAAAGATGAACGACCCAGCGAGTAGCTGATGCAAGGATACACTTTTGCATAATAAATCGGCGCCTTTAATGTCGCCATCTTTTACCGTTTGCGAAATTTGTGGCTGAGTAATAGCTCCTAACGAACGGTACGGGATTTCAATAATAGCCGCAATGAATGTAGCAATCGCAAAAACTCCCGTATACGAAAGTCCCATTTGAGCACTAATAAAAAACGTGTTGATGCTCGGCGTAATAATTCCTCCAAGTGCTGAAGCAATTAAAAAAAGTGTATAGAGTAAGTAATCTTTACGAAGCGATTTGGTGATGTATTTAAAGTCTGGCTTTAGCGAAATTTTGTTCAGTGAAAAGAGATAAACGATATTGATAAGTGTTGCAATAGCATACACAGAGCAAAAAGCTATAATGAAACCATCAAGACTTAATAATTTAAAGGCGTAAACCAAATAGACAGCGAGTAAGAGTACACGTACAATCACTTCTCGTACTAATTTGGGTACTACGATACGCATCAAAACGTTGGCGTTTGTCTCGAAAACAGCCAAGTACAACATAAAGAAAGCGAGTGGTAATACTAAATAGTAATAGTTTACAAAAAGTGGTGATTTTTCGGAGAATAGAGTTTCAATAGGAACTTTAAGGATGAGGTAAAGCACTCCGAAAATAAGAAAACCGATGAAAGGTACAACTAACGACCAAAAGAAAAAGCCGTGATCTTTTTTTGCCTCATTTTTGAAATAGGGATGATACCGTATAATAGAAGAGCTTGTACCCAATTGGGCTAAGCCAGAAAGCAGCATGGCGGCATCAATTAAGACGCGTGTAAGTCCGATTTCTTCTGCAGTTAGAAAGCGCGTTAATACAAAAAACGTCGTAAAGAAACCGATAGCAATCCCCACATAATTGACAATAGTGCCTTTTATACTTTGTCGGAT
>DATFIF010000016.1:0-20745 GCA_035270405.1 Paludibacteraceae bacterium
GAGATTGGTTGTGATTAACCTTTGATAGCAGCGATGCCAGGTAATACCAAACCTTCGATAGCTTCCAATAAAGCGCCACCCCCTGTTGAAACATAACTTACTTTGTCGGCTACACCAAATTTGTTAACGCAAGCTACAGAGTCGCCACCACCAACAAGTGAGAAAGCTCCGTTTTTAGTTGCTTCTACAATAGCGTTAGCTACTGCGCGTGAACCGCTGGTGAAGTTGTCAAATTCAAATACGCCAGTAGGACCATTCCAAAGAATAGTTTTTGAGTTTTTAATCACATCGGCGAAGATAACCTCTGTTTTTGGACCGATATCTAAACCTTCCCAGCCATCAGGAATTTCGTCAACATTCACAAATTTAGTGTTGGCATCGTTTGAGAAAGCATCAGCAATTTTAGCATCAACAGCTAACACCATTTTTACATTGTTAGCTTTTGCTTTTTCTAATAAACCAAGTGCTAAGTCCAATTTATCGTCTTCGCAAATAGAATTACCAATTTTGCCACCCAATGCTTTAGTGAATGTATAAGTCATACCACCAGCGATAATCAAGTTATCTACTTTGGTCAATAGGTTTTCGATGATTTCGATTTTTGAAGATACTTTAGAACCACCCATGATAGCGGTAAATGGGCGAGCTGTGTCGGTCATAATTTTTTCAATGGCCAAAACTTCTTGGTTCATCAAGTAACCAAACATTTTGTGATCAGTATCAAAATAATCTGCAATTAATGCGGTAGAAGCATGTGCACGGTGAGCCGTACCGAATGCGTCGTTTACGTAGCAATCAGCGTAAGATGCCAATAGTTTAGCAAATTCTTTTTGGCTAGCTTTGATCGCTTTTTTAGCAGCTGCTTTTTCTTCATCAGTAGCATCTTCAGCTAAACCACGTGGTTTGCCTTCTTCTTCTGCATAAAAACGAAGATTTTCTAATAATAAGGCTTCACCTGGTTTTAGAGCAGCACAAGCGTCAGCAGCTTTGGCGCAGTCGTCAGCAAATTTTACCTCTACGCCCACTAGTTGTGAAACGTGAGCGACAATATTTTTTAAAGAATATTTTGCGTCAGGATTTTTTTTCGGACGCCCCATGTGAGAAGCTATGATTAAGCTTCCACCATCAGAAAGCACTCTTTTTAATGTAGGTAAAGCAGCACGAATACGCGTGTCGTCTGTAATATTAAAATTTTCGTCCATTGGTACATTAAAGTCAACACGGACAAATGCCTTTTTACCGGCAAAATTAAATTTTTCAATTGTTTGCATAACAGTCTATTTATTGGTTTTTATAGTTAAAAAAGTGTACAAAATTAGTGATTTATTTCGAATGATACACACATTTTTTTAGTGTATCAGATGAGTGATTGGCATCAGCGCAATTTCTTCCGCTTTCAGCTCTTTGAGTTTGGTTACAATATCCCAAAAACGGGTATTGTCCACCACCGTTTGAACATAACTTAATTCGTGGTCGATTTTTAGAACAATAGGAGGTTGTGGACTTGGTAACATCGCTAAAATCTCTTCTAGGTTTTCGGTTGGTACGCGCATCGTTAATTTCTGTTTGTCGAAGGCTTCTATCGTAGCATCCATACGGAATAATAACTCTTCCAGAATAGCGATTTTTGGTCTAATTAACTCTCTGTTGCTCACCAAAATCGTGTCAAAAGTAGCGACTAATTCGAGTTCTTGCAGACCATTTTTTCCCAGATGTAAACCTACCGGAGTGGCATCGAAAAAGAATTCTGCTATTTCTGTTTGTGGAAGTACCAGTATAGATTCCGACAGCGCTTGGATTTTGGCGCGGATATTTCGAGTTTTCAGCTCTTTGCTTAAATAGTTGGGGAAGGGTGTTGTAACGGTTTTACCATTTAAACTTTCTAAATTTTTATATTTCGAATTTATGGTTCCGCTCACAAAAAAGTTGTGTTGCGCAATACTCAAATCGCGATGTATGATGACATCGGCATTTTTTTCTTCTTGAAATTGTTTTCCAACCATTCCAATATCAGCCATTCCACTTTGAACGACCGATAAAATATCCACTTCAGGTAGACAGATGACTTCAATCGGAAAATTTGAAGCATACATCGTTTGTGTGTGTGTGGCGTTGGGAAGTTTTATGCCCATACACTTTAGAAAATCGAGACTTTCTTTTTGTAATGAACCTTTTGATGGGATGGCTAGGCGAATCATACTGTGAGATATTATGAGTTTCGTTGTTTGAATGCGTGTCAAATGTAATGATGACCAATTCGCTGTTGAAACTGTTAATGGATGAAGTGACAAATTTACGATTTTTTTGACAATAAAAAAAGGTCTATTTATTAATAGACCTTTTTAATTTCAAAGTGTTGTTTGCTTCTGAATTATTCAGCAACTACTTCTACAACTACAGCAGAGTCAGCAGGAACTTCAACTACTTCTTCTACAACTACAGCGTCTTCAGTAACTACAGCTTCTTCAGTAGTTTCTTTAGCACCACAAGAAGCGAATGCAACAGCTACAACAGCAGCAAAGAACAAAACTAATTTTTTCATCTTTACAAGATTTTAATGTTGAACAAAATTGTATATAAATATCAGTGCAAAATTAGGACTTATTTTTGAATTACCACGCCTTTTTACCTTATTTTTAGAAAAAATTTATTTATTTTTATAATATAGCTATTAAAAACCATTTAACTATCTATTTTACAGGTAGTTGCGTTTAAAAAATACTTTTTCACAATTAGGATGAAATTATTAATATCCCCTTTCTTTTCTGTAAAAAACAACCTTTTCAGTGGTTTTTCAGAACTTTTTGATATTTTTTTTCGTAAAAAGCGGCTTTATGTAAAAATAAATAAAAATAAAACGGATGGATCGTCGTACTTATTATAAGCTAACCTCTAATTCGGAACGTTTGTGGCGGCTAAAACTGCGATAATCATCGAGCGGAATTTCTATATTCGGTTCTTCTAGGGTAATCGCTGGTGGTAAACTAAATTGTAGGTATTTGATGGTTAATCCTCGAGCCAACCACTGTTTTTCGTAATAGGTTTTGATACCTAAAATCGGATCGTTTGGATGTGTTTGGTAAAGATTGTCTGTTTTGATAAATAGAGGTAATTTATTCAGTTCAACAAGTGCCTTGGTGTAAGTAAACAGAAAATGACTATCCGTTTTAAGATTAATTTTTCCATTGGAGGTTAAAATTCGCCGATACAAATTTAAAAACAGGCTAGAGGTTAATCGTTTGTTAACTTTTTTCATTTGTGGGTCGGCGAACGTAATCCAAATTTCGTCCACTTCATTTTTTGCAAAAAAATGTTCGATGGCATTGATTTCTGTACGCACAAATGCGACATTCTTTAAGTTGTGTTCGATGGCTAATTTTGCACCTGTCCACATCCGAGCGCCTTTGATATCGATACCAATAAAGTTTTTTTCAGGGAAACGCTGTGCTAATTCAACCGTATATTCGCCTTTGCCGCAACCAAGTTCTAGCACTATGGGATGGTTATTGTCAAAGAATTGTGAGTGCCACTCACCTTTTAATGGAAATAAACTGCCTGTGCTTAACTCGTTGTACGAACACTGAAAGACGTGTTCATACGTGTTCATATCGGCAAACTTTTTTAATTTATTTTTCCCCATAAAATTTAGCTGTGAAAGTCTATCTATTAGTTTGTTTTGATAATTTTGACTCCAAAATCGCGAATTCCTTCTAAATTGTCGAAACGCATGGCTTGACCAACACTTATTTTATAAGTTCCAGCCTCTTTGTAGCGTATACGTTCCTTATAAATCCATACATTTTCAAAAATAGAACCAACACCAGAGCCAGTCCATCGACCAAAATCATCAGCGAGGAAAAACTGTATGGTATCGCGCGTGGATGTTTTGTCGGGTGCTACTTGATCCACAAAAAGCCATAAGTTTTGATTCGGATAATCCGCATCGTTGCGTATGATAAATTGCATTTGATACGTGGCGTTGGTATCTGTAATTGGGAGTTCAAATACGCACAATGAATCTTTATTCCAACCTTCGTTAGGCAGCTCTGTGCATTCCATAAACACAACATCGCTACAGGATGTGAAAAAGATTGTTGCAAAAAGTACAAGTATGATTTTTATCTTCATATCCAATTAGTTAGTGTCCGTTTTTGGCTGATTGTTGTTTTTAGGGCGGTTGTTACGGTTACGATTATTGCGGTTTGGAATGTTTTTTTTTGATTTGTCGAAACGTGTCAAGCTATCTTGCCCAACTACATTTTGAAAATCGACAGCAGGTGCATTTTTAGCAGCAGATTCGTAAGCAATTAAGGTATCTACACGTTCGCCTTTGGCGTTTAATGCTAAAATTTCTTTCACTCTATCTACCGACAATGTGACCAAATTGGCGGCGAATGTTTTGGAACTTGAGTAGGTCATTTCACGTTTGAACACATCCGTTTTGAAATGGTAAAAGAGGCTAACTTTGGTTTCTAACGGAATATCTTGTCGTGGGAAATCTCTCTTAGCATCCAAATAGGTATCGACTTCGTAATTGATACAACATTTGATTTTCGCACATTGTCCTGCTAATTTCAGCGGATTGGTTGATATATCCTGATAGCGAGCGGCTGTGGTGGAAACTGAGGCGAAATTGCTCATAAAAGTGGCACAGCATAGTTCGCGTCCACAAGGACCAATACCGCCGATTCGTCCAGCTTCTTGGCGTGCACCAATCTGTTTCATCTCGATGCGCACACGAAATGTCTCTGCTAAAACTTTAATCAACTGTCGGAAATCGACACGCCCATCAGCGATGTAATAAAAAATAGCTTTACTGCCATCGCCTTGATATTCGACGTCGCCAATCTTCATTTCCAGCTGTAAATTCTCAGCAATTTTGCGTGAGCGAATCATCGTATCGTGCTCTTTGGCTTTAGCCTCCTCGTATTTTTCAATATCTGTTGGGCGAGCTGTGCGATACACGCGTTTCACTTCGTAATGATCCAAAGCAATGTTGTTTTTCTTCATCTGGTTGAGTACCAAATCGCCTGTCAGAGTAATGGTTCCAATATCGTGACCAGGAGTGGACTCTACTGCTACAACATCTCCTTTTTCAAGAGGAAGTTTCATATTGTTTAGAAAAAAACCTTTACGTGTATTTTTAAACTGAACTTCTACCAAGTCACTTTTGAGTTGTGTTTCGGGTAAATCGGCAAGCCAATCTATTACGGGTAGTTTTCGTTGGCTATTGCCACAAAATCCCTTTTTACCAGGATTGCTACTGCCGTCGTTTAATGTATATTCCATTATTAGTTTGTATAAGTTATTTTTTTAATAGTCGATAGAGTTTGATGCACAAATCCAGTAAAATAATTTTACCGTTGCCATTTTGCTCGATTTGTGCTTCGGCAAGTGCCAATTCGTTCATCATTTCAAGCACGTTGCGCTCATTGATGAATTGTGAAAACTTATCAGCGAATGTTTGTTCTTCTTTGCTTATGTAATTTAGCGTTGGCTGCTTTAAGTGTAGCACAAAATTCTCACGAATCATGCGTTGTGCATATTGTAAAAAGCGTTTTTCTTCTTCTCGTCCAGCAGAAACTAATTCGTCGACCCAAGGTCGTAGCTCTTTTATGTTTAAAACCCAAGAGAAACGCATCATTTGTACGAAACGTTCAAAGTTGAGTTTCATGTCGTCGGCTTCTTCCACTAAGGCTTGCATGCGCGACCAACTGCCTTGTGCCATTCGAGCGAGTAGTTGTAACTCTTCGGCAGCGAATGTGTCTGTATTTTCAGCTTGCCGAATCAACTCTAATTCACTAATTGGTGGAATAGGGATGCGTTGTAAACGCGATTGAATCGTTCCTATAATTTCGTCAGGCGTATCTGAAACAAGTAAAAAAATAGTTTGTGGCGGTGGTTCTTCTATGATTTTTAGAACCCGATTTGCACAACTTTCGTGCATTTTCTCGGGTTGCCAAATAATCATTATTTTGTACTCCGACTCGTATGTTTTTAGGTTTAATTTCCGAATAATCTCATCACCTTCATTGGTGTAGATTTGTCCTTGCTTTCCATCACCTATTTTAGTGAGCCACGAGTTAATAGTCAAATATGGATTGGTTAATAGAGCGTCGCGGAAGTCGGGGAGAAAATTATCGCAAACAGTCATTTTTTTAGACTCGTTTTTGACAATAGGAAACACAAAATGTAAATCTGGATGTATCAGTTTGTTGAATTTGATACACGAAGGACAAACGCCACAAGCATCGTGTTCGGTTCTATTGGTGCAATTGATGTATTGTGCATAGGCAAGTGCTAAAGGCAGTTTCCCAACGCCTTCGACACCAGAAAATAGTTGTGCATGAGGCAGTCGTTGCTGGAGTGCCGACTGCCTTAAGCGTTCTTTTATCTCTTCTTGTCCTATGATATTCGAAAATAACATGCTCTGTGTTTTATATTCAACCCACAAAGATACAAAAAAAAATAGATAAGTTGCAACGTCTTATTTTTGTCTGATGGCGTGGCTTACAAGTGGCGTTCGGCATGGTAGGATGAACGCACTAGAGGTCCGCTTTCTACCACACGAAAACCTTTGCTCAAACCGATTGCTTTGTATTCGGCAAATTTGTCGGGATGAATATAGGCGGTTACGGGCAAATGTTGGCGGCTCGGTTGTAAATATTGTCCTAAAGTGAGAATAGAAGTACCAACGGCTCGTAAATCATCCATTGTTTGTAGAATTTCCGCTTCTGTTTCTCCTAATCCTAACATAAAACCACTTTTTGCGGGAATTCCACTGTCGGCTATGTGGTTGAGCACTTGCAAGCTGAGGTCGTATTTGGCAGCGCTACGCACTTCGGGCGTTAGGCGTTTGACGGTTTCGATATTATGAGCAATGATATTTGGCTTTTCAGCAATTATCTGATTGATGAGCGAACATTTTCCTTGAAAATCTGGAATTAAAACTTCGATAGTTGTCTCTGGATTTACGCGTTTGATGGCTGACATACAAGCCGCCCAATGCGTTGCTCCTTGATCTAGTAAATCGTCGCGCGTAACAGCAGTAACGACTGCATGTTTTAACTGCATCAATTTGATAGATTCGGCTAACTGTTGTGGCTCGTCGGCGTTTGGAGAAAAAGGTCGTCCTGTTTGCGTATTACAAAATTTGCACGAACGTGTACAGATTTCGCCTAAAATCATAAATGTCGCTGTTCCTCTGCTCCAACATTCAGCCATGTTGGGGCAACGACCACTGGTACAAATGGTGTTGAGGCAGTGCTCTTTTACAATTTGGTTGACATGTGCAAATTGGTCGTTACTTCGAAAATCGATTTTTAACCAATCTGGTTTTTTGACGTGTTTTGCCATAAATAAGTAAAAAATAATGGATAGAGAAACCTGGTTGTGTGTAATTCTCTATCCATTATGTTATTAAATCAATAAGTTTTTTTAGCGTCCGCTACAACATTTGGACGCTGGTTTTTCTGCCATTTTGGCGCAACCACTACTTTGTGATTGGCACGGTTTTGCACAACTTGGTTTAACTATTTCTGATGCGTATTTATTGTTTTTCACCAACGCATTTTGAAGCTTTTCAACGGTTGTTTTCTCGTTGTCAAAGGTAATAGTTACTTGGCGTTTTTCCAAATCGAATTGTAGACCTTTTACACCTTTTTCGTAAGCTAATGTCTTTTCTACTTTCGCTTGACAAGTGCCACACTCCATTTGGTTGACAGCTAATACGACGGTCTGTTTTTCTGCATGAACTACGGTAGTTGCTGCGAGCATCAATAAGATGCTAATCATCATTTTTTTCATTTGATTGTTTGTTTTAATTGTGAATATAAAATTGGTTGTTACTTTTCTTTACGATCTAAGGCCCAGCGGAATCCGACGTAAAATTTGGCTCCGTGGATTGGTCCCCACGCCATGGAAGCGTCAAAATCAGTTCCGAACGGATTCCCAGCGTCAATAATCGGTTGTTTTTGTTTAAAATTAGTGAGATTTTCGCCACCCACATAGATGCTCCATGTTTTGAAATATTTGGTAATTTGTGCCATCAACACAGGATACGTATTGAAGCTTTTCGCCCAAAGTGGATTTGTGGTGTCAGGGTCGGGCATACGACCACCACCATTAAATTGAGCTGTTACGTCAAATTGCCATTTTTTGAGCGGCGTTTGGTACGATGTCGTTATTAACCCTTTAAAACGATTGGTAAGCGGCTTCTCTCGTAATTCACCGTTGTACGTACTTTTAACATCGGTCATGCGATAAGCTAATGTGGTGGTCCATCCACGCAAAATTTCCATAGAAACTTCTGTTTGGAAGTTGCTCGCGTACGCTTTACCGCCATTCAAATTTGAGAAAATTATCTGATGTGGGTCACTATCCATATCGGCGACTACGGATTCAAAGAAGTTGGTGTAATAATATTCTGCTGAAATTTGCAATTCTCGACTTCCAATTGGTATGTAGAACGTGCTGCTGATTCCTGTATTTAATGCTTTTTCTTGATTGAAATTTGCATCGGCAAAGACGATGTTTCGACTACTTGGAAGCACGAATGCGTGATCGGCTAGGATATTTGGCGAACGATAGCCCAAACCAACTGATGCGCGGATATTCCACCATTTCCATGGAGCATAACGCACATTGACGCGTGGCGTAACGAAAAATCCATAGCGCGTGCTGTAATCGGCTCGCACACCTGCCAATAGTGACAAATGTTCGTGAAACGTAAAGGAATACTCAGCAAATATGCCAGGAGTCACCTCTTCTCTATCTAGTGGAATTTCGGCTACAAGAGTTGAAGATTGAAGCCCCTCATCAAATTTATCGTAATTGACACTTGCGCCAGTTACTAATTTGTGATGTTCATTGAAATTAGTTTGAAAAATAGCATTCGCATATAAATTTGTTTGCGCACCGTGGTAAAACCGTTCACCATAAATCCCTGTTTGTTCGTGATATGATCCACTAACGATAACGCCAACGCTTGTTCCTTTTTCTTGATTAAATACATAACCATTTTTCATAAATGCGTCAATGCGCTTGGTGTCGATATGTATGGAATATGGATTACTCAGCGCCAATTTAGTCATCTGTCCTCCGCGACGTTGGTCGTACAAACCACGCACCAGAATTTGTCCAGTGTAGTTATTCGATTGATAATTCCAGCGATTTAAAATGTTGATTTGTTGGCTTTTGGGTAAATCCATAAAGCCATCGTTGTTTCCATCCATTTCAATGCTCTCGTTTTTATAATGTGCTAAAATACCCGTCGAAAGTTTCTCGTTGATATTCCAACCACCAGTAGCGTTAAACTCTGTTCTTAAATCCGAATTGACCATCAGATTGAGCGCAATTGGATTTGTTTTTTGTGGTTTTAAA
This sequence comes from Paludibacteraceae bacterium, assembly GCA_035270405.1. Taxonomy (GTDB): domain Bacteria; phylum Bacteroidota; class Bacteroidia; order Bacteroidales; family Paludibacteraceae; genus W0P28-013. The sequence continues at coordinate 9,382 of DATFIF010000016.1, forward strand.
TATTCCACATTTATCTGTCCTGTCGTAGCTTCGTATCCATTTATCACAGAAGAGGTTCCTTTAGAAACTTGAATACTTTCCATCCAAGGTCCAGGAATGTATTCCAATCCATAATTGGAGGCTAATCCACGAATTCCTGGTGTGTTTTCGGTGAGTAATTGTACGTAAGTGCCCGATAATCCGAGTAATCGAATCTGTTTTGCGCCCGTGGCGGCATCACTGTAAGCGACATCGACAGAGGCGTTTGTTTCGAAACTTTCTGACAGGTTACAGCACGCAGCCTTGCAGAGTTCTGCTCCAGAAATAGTTTGTGTGTGTATCGGTGTGATACGTGATGTTACTGTGCTTGCAGCACGAGCCAGAACTTCTACTTCGTCGAGTTTTTGTTGTGTTTCTGTGAGTGTTACCTGGATTGGTACATTTGTGTTTGCCACAAAAATACGTTCGGTATTAAAGCCAAGATAACGCACAACGAGTGTATCAGAAGTTTCGGATGTGTTTATTTGGAAAGAACCATCACGGTTTGAAGTGGATCCAATAGTGGTGTTTTTCCAAAAGATTTCAGCACCAATAATAGGCTCATTATCAGCCTTTACGGTTCCAGTTAGTGAGGAAGCGTATGAGCAAAGACTTAATAAGGGAATCAGTAAGATTAGATGTAGTTTTTTCATCTTTATTTAATTTAGTATGAGACGTAACAATGCAACCCAAGACGTAATGTCTTAGATGATAGAATCTAATACTAAATTAAATGGTGAGAATGGAGATTTTGGAGAGAATATCGCGACCACTTTTGGGTGGCGCTTTTAAACAGATAAAATCTACAGGCTTGGTAGTTTCTGTGCTGCTGACAAGAGGTTCTTGTGTGAAAATAAGCGTCACAAAAGCAACGTGTGCCAAAGCTAATTCTGCTTGAACTATTGGCTCTTCTATTTGCAAACGATGAAGTTCGCATTTTTGTCCGTTTTCGGAAAAGTTGGTTTCGGTAGTCTGTTTTTTTGAAGTGGCTTGGTGGTTACAACAAGCGTTATCTACCGAGTTATTATCGTGATGATGCGTGTGAACTTCTTCGCAACTGCTTGATGTAAACATCTGCGAACCATGCTCTTCACAGAGATTACAACAATAATCTGTGATATTCGCACCACAACCTACCGTCAAAAAAAGATAGGCTAAGCTCAGGCTAATTGTATGTAATGTAAAGCGTTTCATTGTTTATGGCTGCAAAAGTAACTTAAACCATTCATATTTATGCGATTTCTTAATCATTTTTAGTAAATATAACGTATATTTGTAAACTCAAATATTCATTTTAAATCTTATCATTATGAGAAAAATCAAGATTTCAATAGCGATTTTTTCAACAATCTGTCTATTAGCTTCTTGTGATAGCGTTCAGGAGTCCGAACTCACATTTGAAACTTTCGAAGATAGCTTAATAGTAGCGTGCCCAAACTCTCCATTACCCTGTTTTGAGATGAATCTTAAAGTAGAATTTCCAGTAAAAGGAGCTGACACTACAGTTTTAAAGAATGTGCAAAGGACGTTGGCAACTGATTTGTTCACAGAAAAATACACAACTATTTTGCCTGAAAATTTACTTGGCGCATATCTTTCGGCATGCTATGAAGAGTACAATTTAATAAAAAGAGATATTTTGGGCAGTCCTGTTTTGTACCATTATCAAGAGATGCTGACCGCTGTGCCTTTATACTCTTCCGATAAACTGTTGACTTACGAAGCCACACGCTATCTATTTTCAGGAGGTGCTCATGGTTTAGAAACAACTAAGTGTTGGGTTTTTGATTTGGCAACAGGTAATCATTTGACTGAAGCTGATATTTTTATAGAAACTTATAGTGAGTCTTTAGTGCCACTTTTAACGCAACTACTTGAGGCGGATGCGGCTAAACGTAATTTGCAGTTAAGCGATTTTTGGTTGCCACAACTGGTATCTAATGGAAACTTTGCGATTACTGAGGATGGAGTTTTCTATCATTTTAATCCGTATGATATTGCTCCTTACGTTTTTGGTAGCACGCGTCTGTTTATCCCCAAAGAAACGCTATTACCACTTCTCAAAAAAGGAACACTCGTTTACGAACTTTTTTCAAATTAAGTTTTTTCAAACATGGAGTTATTGAAACATTACTTTCCAAATCTTACTCACACACAACTTGAGCAGTTAGAGTCCTTGGATGCTCTTTATAAAGATTGGAATGCTAAAATCAATGTCATTTCGCGTAAAGATATTGATAATTTGTACGAGCATCACGTGCTGCATTCATTAGCGATAGCGAAGATTATAGCTTTTAAACCCACATCGTCTGTGGTCGACGTTGGTACGGGTGGTGGATTTCCTGGTATTCCTTTGGCGATTCTTTTCCCAGAGACAGAGTTCCATTTAGTCGATTCCATCGGTAAAAAAGTGCGTGTAGCTCAAGAAATTGCTACTGCCATCGGTCTGAAAAATTGTACGTTTGAGCATGCACGTATGGAAGAGGTCAAAGAAAAATATGATTTTGTGGTTAGCCGTGCTGTTATGCCATTGGGTGACTTGGTGAAGTTAGTGAAAAAAAACATCGCTCAAGAACAAAAAAACGGCCTTCCTAACGGACTTATTTGTTTGAAAGGTGGAGAATTGCAAGCCGAGATTTTCCCGTATCGTAATATCGCCACTTTATACGATTTAACCGAGTTTTTTGAAGAGGAATATTTCAAAACCAAACGGGCTGTTTATCTGCCTTTGTAAATCTCGATTTAAAAAACCATTTCTAGCTGATTATGACTATTACAACATTCCAATTTAATCCTTTTCAAGAAAATACATACCTCGTATCCGACGATACTGGCGAAGCAGTTATTATTGATTGTGGTTGTTTGTATCCTACCGAAGAAGCGCAGCTAAAGCAGGCAATAAGTACCGATAAATTGGTTGTTAAACGCCTTTTAAATACTCATTTACACCTCGATCATTCATTTGGTAATTATATGGTTGCTCAAACGTTTGGCGTTTTGCCAGAAGCTCATCAAGCGGATGAATTTTTGATTTCGGAAACGTCCAAACAGGCTCAATTGTTTGGAATTCCAGCTTCCGTTCGTGAACAACCGTTAGGTGGTTATTTGAACGATGGAGATATGGTTGCTTTTGGTCGAACAGAATTTGAAGTTATACACGTTCCAGGACATTCGCCTGGTGGCATCTGTTTTTATTGTCGGACAGAGCAGATCATATTTGTAGGTGATGTACTTTTTGCTGGAGGCATTGGACGTACAGATTTACCACAAGGGAATTATGCGGATTTGATATCGGGCATACAAAATAGATTATTCACGTTGCCTGACGAAACGGTCGTCTATTCTGGGCATGGTCCCACTACAACTATTGGTTCGGAGCGACTTCACAATCCTTATTTTTAAAAGTTTTTTTATAAAAAAAACTGTAAGGTTTCGCACGTAAATCGCAACTAATAACTATCTTTGTCAGACATTTTTTAGACCATAAACCTTTATACATTTTATTAAAATGGAACTTCAACCAAACGAAGGGAAAAAATTAGCCATTGAAATTGATGGCGTTAGCTATTTGCGTATTCCGGTGAAAACTCATGTGGTGATGCGCGAAGATGACCTATTCGAAGTACTCGATAAATACACAAAAGAGATACGTCAGCCTGGCGATATTATTTTTGTGAGCGAAAAAATTGTTGCAATCACGCAAGGTCGTTCATTTCCGATTTCGGAGATTAAACCGGGCTGGTTTGCCAAATTTTTGGTGAAATTTGTTTATAAATCGCCTTATGGCATTGGTTTAGGTAGTCCATACACGATGCAGTTAGCTGTCGAAGATGTGGGCGTTCCACGTTTGTTGTTGGGTTGTGCTGCGGCATTGGTTACGAAACCTTTTGGAGTTCGTGGAGCGTTTTATAAAGTGTGCGGCCCTCGTGCTTATGCTATTGATGGACCGTGTGATTACACACTTCCTCCATATAATAAATATGCGAAGATGGCGCCAAAAAATCCAGATAAAGTGGCTCGTAAATTGAAAGAACAGTTAGGTCACGAGGTCATTGTGTTGGATGCAAACGATTTGAATGTGGATATTTTGGGAAAATCAAGTAAGGATTTGGATGTAAAATTGCTTAAAGCTCTATTTAAAGATAATCCACTTGGTCAAAGTTCTCAACAAACGCCAGTAGCAATTGTTCGTAAAGCATAATTTGACGTTTATTTATAACCAATGAAGGCATAAACAGCCTTCATTAGTGTTTATTACAATAACAGTTCTATTTTAAATTGATTTCATATGTTATTATCTATTATTTGGGATGCAGATCCTATTTTCTTCTCAATTGGTGACTTATCGGTGCGTTGGTATGGTTTGCTGTATGCTCTGGGCTTTTATATTGGCATCACCATTATTGGTAAAACTTTCAAACGCGATGGAGCACCTGAAAGGTGGCTCGATAAAGTATTCATTTACATTGTATTAGCGGTGATTGTAGGGTCACGTTTGGGACATGTTTTTTTCTACGATTGGGCTTACTACAAAGATAATTTATTGGAAATACCGATGGTTTGGCATGGCGGTTTAGCGAGTCACGGTGGTGCTTTGGCTATGGTTTTAACCTGTTGGCTATTGTCGAAATATGTGACTAAACAGAGTATTTGGTGGCTGGGCGACCGTTTGTTTATTGGTTCATCTTTGGTGGCTGGTATGATTCGGATTGGTAATTTGATGAATTCTGAAATTTACGGAACACCAACTAACTTGCCTTGGGGATTTGTCTTTTTACGCGGACGCGAACAGTTTTGTGGAACTGTGGATAGTTTTGTGGAGTGTCCCACGCCAGTGATGTGTTGCCCACAAACGGAATGGCTACCTTGTCATCCAACTCAATTGTATGAAGCGAGTGCTTATATTTTACTATTCGTTTTTATGATGTGGCTCTACTGGAAAAAAGATGGTGGGAACTATAATGGATTGTTAACTGGTATTGGTTTTACTGGTGTTTTTACCGCTCGTTTAATCATAGAATTGCTCAAAAATGATCAATCTGCTTTTGAAGCAGGTATGCTCTTTAATATGGGACAACTATTGAGTGTGCCGTTCATTATTTTTGGTCTATATTTAATTATTCGTGCCTTACGCAAAGGCAAAGTAGAATATGTGTTGCCTCGTGAAGAGCCGAAGAAAAAATAATGCGCGTAATGAATTACTCTAATATACATATTTAATTATTTCAACGTGATACAACTTTCAGAATTAGCTTTGGTTGGCAAAACAGGTAAAACACACGGTGTTAAAGGCGAACTAACGTTTGAATTTAGCGATGATTTTGATATCGATGCGTGCGATTATTTTGTCTTTGAAATTGATGCTATTTTTGTACCATTTTTCATAAATTCGTATCGTTTTAAGAATGATACGACGGCTCTTATTTTATTGGATGGTATTACCACAGAGCGTGGTGCTCGAGAATTAAGCGGGAAAGCGGTATACATTAAGCGGGAATTAGTGTGTCAAAAACCAGAAGCTCCAACGTTATCTTATTTTGTTGGATTTAGCGTTCAAGAAGCGTCGCATGGCTTACTTGGAATTATTGATGGCGTGGACGAAAGTACTGCCAACGCCTTGTTTATGATAGGCGAACGGCTTATTCCTGTGAGCGAGTCGTATATTACGGATATCGACCATGATAAGCGAATTTTACATATGACATTGCCCGAAGGTCTGTTGGAGATTAATTAAAATTTCATTTATAGCCCTAAAAAAAGTTCTCAAGTAATAACTCGAGAACTTTTTTTTATTTGTTGGTGATTACCAAATTTTTGCTCTGTCTTTTGGGGCTAAATACATTTTATCACCTTCTTTCACGTCATACGTTTTGTAAAACGCATCAACGTGTGGAAGGGTAGCATTTACGCGCCATTTGCCTAAAGAGTGCGGGTCTTCTTTGGTGCGACGAAGCATTTCAGCTTCGCGAATATTGCCAGCCCAAACGCCTGCATAAGCGATAAAAAATCGTTGATCGGCTGTAAAACCATCCATACTTTCTTTAATATTACCTTGTTCTTTCGCTTTTTGAAGGGCTACATAGGAGATATTTAGGCCTCCATTATCGGCGATATTTTCTCCTAACGTAAATGTTCCATTAGCGAATGTTCCAGGTAATACTTCTACGTTATTGAAATAGTTGACCAATACATCGGTGCGTTCTTTAAAATTCGTTGCATCACTATCTTGCCACCAATTATTTAGATTACCCTGTTTGTCATAGTTACGTCCTTGGTCGTCAAATCCGTGTGTCATTTCGTGCCCAATTACGACACCGATGGCGCCATAATTGACCGCATCGTCAGCATTCATGTCGAAAAAAGGAACTTGCAAAATCCCAGCAGGAAAACAAATTTCATTCGTCGTTGGATTGTAATAAGCATTCACGGTTTGTGGTGTCATCAACCACTCTGTAGGGTCAACAGGCGTGCCAATTTTACTTAATTGATAAGCAGTTTCGAAACGGCTTGCACGTTGAATATTAGCAAAATAGCTATCTTTTTCTACTTGCAAATCGCTATAGTCGCGCCATGCGTCAGGATATCCCACTTTAACAATAAACGCATCTAGTTTTTCGTATGATTTTTGTTTAGTAGAATCTGTCATCCATGTGTTTTGTTCAATGCGTTCACGCAGTGCTTCTTGCAGATTTGCTACCAATTTTAGCATACGTTCTTTAGCTTCTGCAGGAAAATATTTTTCGACATACATTTGTCCAACAGCTTCTCCTAAACTGCCATCGACACTTCCTACTACACGTTTCCAACGTGGACGTTGTTCTTCGCGTCCAGATAAAATACGACCATAAAAATGGAAGTTCGCATCGACAAATGCACTGCTCAAATAAGTTGAAGCACCGTTGATGTAGCCAATAGCTAAATAGGCTTTGATGACTTCCATATCGGTTTTTTCGAGAATCTTATTCAAGGATTTAGTATATTCTACTTGCCCCATATTTACCGATGTGATAGTACCAAGTCCCAGTGTTTTCATATACAATTTAACATCAATGATTGGTAACATTTTTTGCCATTCATCTACACTAATCATATTGAACGTTTTATAAGGGTCACGCGTATCATTTTTGTCCATAAAAGCTTTTGCTAATTCAGTTTCAAATGCTAAAACTCGTTTTGCCATATCGGTGGCGCTTGTTATATTAGCCACTTTTTGATAACCCGAAATCTCCATCAATGATGCTATGAAGTTAACATATTCAAAACGGATAGTGGTCATTTCTGGACTATTGTCGAGGTAGTAATCGCGATCGCCAATACCAAGACCTGTTTGCCAAACCCAAGCGATGCGTTCGCTACTGTTGTTTGGATTTGCTTCGCCAAAAACCCCAAATAGTGGACTTCCGCCTTCTAATGCGTACGCTGCCAATTTATTTGTTAAGTCGGTTTTTTGACTCATGGCTGCAATACTTTGTAATTCTGTTTGGAGTGGTTCTGAGCCTTGTTTTTCAATGGTGGCACTGTCCATTCCAAGATTGTACAAATCGCCAATTTTTTGTGGTATTGAACCTTTTTTGTGATTGTCTTTGGCAATTTCGGTGATTAAACCTTTGAGTTGTTCTTGATTGTCTTCTGCCAATTTATCAAAACTGCCATAACGGGCATATTCTGCTGTCAGTGGATGATTTTTCATCCAACCGCCGCATGCATATTGGTAGAAATCTTCTGTTGGCGACATCGTAGTATCTAAATCGCTAAAACGGATACCCGACGTACGTTCAGGTTTGTTGTTGCCACAAGAGGTGGCAAGGATAGCTGAGCTAATCATAACTGCATAAATTACTTTTTTCATATCTATAAAATTAAATGTATCTAACATTCCGTGATTGAAATCGGTTACAAAGTAACGTATTATTTTTTGAATATCAAAATATATTTATTGTTTTTCGATAAAAATTAGTTTAAATGGATTTTTATACAAAAATAGAGGCGAATTTAATTCGCCTCTATTCATGAAGTTGTTGAATGTTTGTACTTACAACACGACTACTTTTTTACCATTGACGAGGTAAACTCCTTGTTGGAATCCATCAATGGTTGTGATGCCAGATTCGATATCCATAGTTCGTAGTAATCGGCCATCAATAGAGTGTATCTCGAGCATTGTAGCTTCTGGACTACTGATGTAAAGTGAGCCATGATTACTATAGATAACCAATTTTTCAGTTAAGACGTTATCAATGGCGACATCGGTACAAACAAGTGTAATAGTAGTTGTAGAACTGATGTTGTTTTTATCCGCGCCAGTATATAAGCCGTTGAGTGTAAAGGCTAAATCTTTGGTTTGATTTCCACCGTCATTGAAAATAATTTTCCAAGTGCCATCTACTGCTGTAGCTTCTTCAGGAATAGTATATTTAAACGTATTATTTCCTAAAGCCGTCATTTTTTTACCAGGCCATGCACCGCACACTTTAGTTTCCGATCCTGTGGTTTTATGCCAAATGTACACATTGATACTACTTCCAAATTCGCTTGACTTGGTAAAGAATACCGCCCGTTCGCCTGCAGCTATACATGGTGTGATAGGATCTACTGTGCTTCCACCGCCTTCGCCACTTCCTTCATCATCGAGCAGAATTTCTGTTGCATCGGGATATGTTCCAGGATCTATCACTACGGAGGAGTTGCTGTACACATATTTTCCATCTGTACCAACTTTGCCTGGAGCAGCTGTTTTTGCTGTCGAAAGCACATAAGCGCGTAAGTTTCCTTTTCCTGAGCAACTAGCCGTTAACGATCCGGTAGTTACATTTTTTGTATCACCTGTTACCGCGTCAACATAGGTTCCATTAGGAATGTTGCTAAAAGTGGCACCACCAGAGATACAGACTAACACATAACTATCTGTTGTTGCATCTGTATAGCGACGTTTGAATGCGAAAGACCCAGAACAATTATCCGTTGAATATTGACCTTTGCGTAATGCTGGAATAGCCATACGAAGTTTACTCAAGCGTTGAATGTGTAACGCCAGTGGATGTTTCAATGTGACTGCCATATTGCCAGTTGCATTGGTGTATTCTCCAAAATCAGTCACATTTGCCGCTCCTGTAATGTAGTCGCCATAATAGGCGCGTCCACTTTCTCGTAACGGCATGTTCGGACCTTTATCTATAATACTGCCTTTTTTAAATTCAATTTCCGAGCCATAATAGACACATGGAATTCCTCTAAAGGTGTACATTAGTGTCAAGTTTTCAGCCCAAGTTGATTGATCTTTCGCAAATCGTTGACCTTCGGGAGCGCCGTCAGGTGCATAGTCGTGCGAATCGACATAGGTTACGTTGAAGGTGGCATCGTTATAACTCCAATCGCCACCCAAGGCTACATTGTAAGCGCTACTTGCGTTCTCGAAATTCCAATGCATTGGGAAGTCAATAACGTTTAAACCTGAGTGCATCGACCAATCAGGCGTGTGGTAATCATTGCCATTTAATTTCGCATTGGTGCTCGATGGTTGTCCGCCTTCGCTACTATTGTCGTTATAATTTGAGATACATGATGCTTGATTTACGGTACCTGTAAAACCTTCGGTGCCACTCATGACAACTAAATTTTCCCATACGCTTTCATCTTCTGACCAAGCGTAGCTTTTAGAGTCTTTCCAAGTGTAGAAAGGTGTGGAAATGGCTGGTGTGTTCCGATACCAATAGTTGCGATCGCGTGTACAGATTTCCGAAAACATAAAGAAATTATCTTTTCCAACTGATCGAGCAGCTTCGTGGAAGGCATCATTCAATACTTTATTGAAGACTAAACGTGAAATATGTTTTCCAGTATCAATGCGAAAACCATCGACGCCCATACGAATAAACGCAGAATAGCTGCGTACAATGTAATTATATACGGCAGGATTTTCTGTATTTAAATCGACGCAATCACCAGCAATTTGTGCCCACTGGCTCGTTATATCGTCCCAATTGAAATTGCCAAAATGGTGCCAATAATTTTTATTATCATGATTGATTCCATCCGTGTTTTTCATCAATGCCAAGCGAGCTTGATATTGTTGTCCACCAGGTAGACTTTCATAGTTTGCAGGCAATTTACTATTTGCATGCGGTTTTAAACATTCACCAGTCGATAAATCACCTGTTTTTGTAAACATAGGACATAAAAATTCTTCACCGAAATTCCCTGTGTGATTAAACACCACATCTAAAATAATTTTCATTCCTTTGGCATGCACGGCATCTATCAAATCTTGAAAATCGCAATCTTCCGATTCGTAACGCGGATCTACTTTGTTGAAGTTGATAGCGTGATAACCGTGATAATCATAACCTGAACAGTTTTCGACCACTGGCGTAATCCAAATAGCTGTAAAACCTAACGCTTTGATATAGTCTAATTTTTCAATTAGTCCTTTAAAATCACCTCTCCAAGCAGGATCGCCTTGGTTGTATTGTTTGCCATCCCAACACTGTACGTTGTTTGCTAAGTCGCCATCATAGAAACGTGTTGTCATCAAAAAATAGATGGTTTCGTCACGAAAATCGGTGCGTCCGCCAACAAATGATGCCGCCTGACTTTGCAGTGTTAAAACCAATGAAAAAACTGTTATTATCAGTTGCCAATTGAGGTGAAGTTTTTTCATAATAATAATCAAATTAAAGTGTTACGTGTGTGTATTTCAAAAACCAAAGGCAAAGATATAATATAATGTTGTAATATCTAATTTCAAGGATTGTTTTTTATATTTTCATAGCTTTTTCGCTTAAAATGAGGTGTTTCTTCGTTTAATAATTGTAACTTTGCGGCACTTAACACAAAAATTAGTAATTATACGATTTCAAGGTGTATGAAATTTGTGGGTGATTAGTGTCTAATTTACTTATTAAGAGTTAATTAGTGCCATTTTGGTGGTTTTTTTTAATGTTGGTGATTTCAAATTAATAAGATACTTTCAATTTTATAATATTTTACGTTATGGCAGAAAAGAAATTAAATCTGTTGGCAGATTTTCCCGCAGTGACCACGGCAGAGTGGATGGCGAAAATAGAGGCCGACCTCAAAGGAGCTGATTTTAGCAAAAGGCTCATTTGGAGAACCAATGAAGGATTTAACGTGATGCCTTTCTATCGTTCAGAAGATTTGGCAACGTTAAAAAACACAGATTCGGCTCCAGGAAGTTTTCCGTATGTGCGTGGCATTAAAACTGACAATAGTTGGCTTGTGCGTCAAAATATGGACGCTACCGATGCTAAAGTTGCTAATGCTAAAGCACTCGACATTTTAAATAAAGGTGTTGACTCTTTAGGATTTACATTAAATTCCACTGAATTG
>DATFIF010000017.1:0-9216 GCA_035270405.1 Paludibacteraceae bacterium
AATCCTTGTTCGTCCAAATAGTGACGTACTGCAATCGTCATTTTATGGCGTAATTCAAGGTTGGCACGTACGGCATTACGACGTAAATCGAGGTAACGGTATTTCATACGAATATCATCGCCGCCATCCGTTTCGTCTTCAATCGTAAACGGAGGAGTCAACGCTTCATTTAAGACGTTAAGTGTAGAGACGCTGATTTCAATATCGCCCGTTGTCATTTGGCTATTTTTCGAACTACGTTCTTCAACTTTTCCAATTATTTGTAAGACATATTCGCGTCCAAGGTGATTGGCTAGCTCGCATAAACCAGCATTAACTTCTTGATTGAAAACTAATTGCGTTATTCCATAACGATCGCGTAAATCGATAAAAGTCATACCGCCCATTTTGCGGATGCGTTGCACCCAGCCGGCAAGGGTTACCGTTTGTCCAAGATTTGCGATGCGAAGTTCGCCACACGTTGCAGTTCTGTACATATAGTTGTCGAAGTTATAAGTTAACCATTATCACTCTATTTCAAAGATTAATACGCTAACTATCAGTTAATTAATTTGAGGTCGTAAAACTTACAAAGATACGTTGAAATTTTGAATTTTAAGCCTGTTTTTACTGAAATTTTGTCCGATTTTGCTCAATTTATTGATTTGTTTTGATAGATTGTCTGTGTCCAATTAAAATTGTATCTTTGTAGTCTTATTTAGAAAGTAAATTTATGGCTCGAATTTTAGCAGTCGATTTTGGGGAAAAACGTACAGGAATAGCGGTTTCTGATCCGTTGCAAATGATAGCTAATGGTCTCACAACAGTTGACACGACTCATCTCGAGCAGTTTTTGGTAGATTATATAGCCAAAGAGTCGGTTGAACGTTTTGTTGTAGGTTTTCCAACTACTTTACGTAACGAACCTGCGCTTGTAACAGCTAAAATTACACCATTTATTGAAAAATTAAAATTACGCTTTCCTCAAATCCCTATTGAATTAGTAGATGAGCGTTTTACCTCTAAAATAGCTTTTCAAACGATGATTGACGGTGGTTTAAAAAAGAAAGCGCGTCAAAATAAGGGTCTGATTGACCAAATTAGTGCGACTATTATTTTACAAACGTATTTGGAGTCGCAACGTTCATTTTAATTATTAATTTTTCTTATAACTTATGATTCTTCCAATGTATTTATATGGTCAACCTGTACTTCGTAAAGTGGCCGAACCGATTGAAAAAGATTATCCAGAATTGCAAACACTTATTACCAACATGTTTGATACCATGTATCAGTCGGACGGTGTAGGTTTAGCTGCTCCGCAAGTGGGTTTAGGTATTCGTTTGGCAGTGATTGACGCATCACCGTTGGCTGATGATGACCCATCGCTTGCAACGAGTAAATTTGTACTTATCAATCCCAAAATTTTAGCGTTTGAAGGCGATGAGGTGAGTATGGAAGAGGGTTGTCTTAGTTTGCCTGGCATTCACGAAACTGTTACACGTAGAGATCGAATACACATTACCTACATGGATGAAAATTGGACATTGCACGACGAAATTATTGAAGGTTTTTTAGCGCGCGTGGTTCAACATGAATATGATCATTTGGAGGGACATGTGTTTACTGATCGTATTTCACCCATTCGTCGTCAATTGATTACCAATAAGTTACAGAATATTGCCAAAGGTAAAGCGAATTGTAATTATAAAACAAAATAACGCCGCGTTATTGAGTGATGTTTACATTTAAACAATTTACGATTCGTCAAGATGCGTGTGCTATGAAAGTTGGCACAGATGGCGTGCTTTTAGGTGCTTGGTCTCCGGTCGATCAGGCAACTCACATACTAGATATTGGCACTGGTACTGGCTTGTTGGCTTTGATGATAGCACAGCGTGCGCCACATGCGATGATTGACGCTATTGAAATTGATGAAAAAGCTCTTGAGCAGGCACGACACAACGCTTCATTGACTTCATGGAGTCATCGTGTACATTTTTTTTCTACATCTGTCCAAAACTTTTGTACAACCGTCCATCGTCTCTATGATGCGATTGTCTGCAATCCGCCCTATTTTATTGATTCTTTGAAATCGCCCAATGTGTGTAGAACACAAGCGCGACACACCGACACATTAACTCACGACGATTTATTGTTAGCAGCAGATAGGTTATTAACAGAGCAGGGTGCGTTGAACGTGATTTTACCAGCAGTGGAAGCGGATGTTTTTATTGAAAAGGCTAAAACCTACCACTTTTCACTGTCAAAAGTAACCCATGTGTTACCAACTCCTACAAGTTTAGCCAAACGCCGCTTGATGCATTTTGTACGTGGAGCGTCTTCTTTAGTTGAAACGCAATTAGTAATTGAAACAAATCGACACGTGTATAGCGACGCTTATAAAATGCTCACAAAAGACTTTTACTTAAAATTTTAATTTTAATGGAGTGAAATTTGGCAATTACCCAAAAATCTGCTACTTTTGAGAGTTGTTTACAAATTTACAATACGAATTACTTAATCCTTAAACATAACTAGTTATGAGAACAATTCCAGCATCAGAGCTGATTATTAATGCCGATGGAAGTATTTTTCACCTCCATGTAAAACCAGAACAAATAGCTACAACTATTATTTTGGTAGGTGACCCTGCACGTGTAACCATGATTGCTAGTCACTTTGACAGCATCGAACACGATATTTCTAGTCGTGAATTTCATACCATTACAGGTATGTACAAAGGTAAACGTTTGTCGTGTGTATCTCATGGCATCGGACCTGATAATATTGATATTGTGGTTACAGAATTAGATGCTTTGGTGAATGTGGATTTTACTACACGTACTGAAAAAGCTGAACACACAACTTTAACCTTAATTCGTATCGGCACTTCTGGTGGTTTGCAAGATATTTCTCCAGTAGGCGCGTATGTTGTTTCAAAATACTCTATGGGTTTCGACGGTGTTTTGAATTATTATGCCACTCCAGAAGGTTTGCTCGAAATGGGCATGGAAAATGCGTTTTGTGCGCACGTAAATTGGGGTGCTCGTTTGATGGCTCCTTATTGTGTGAAAGCTGACGAAGAGTTGGTAGAACGCATTGGTTTTGATATGGTTAAAGGTATTACGATTGCAGCGCCAGGTTTTTATGGTCCACAAGGTCGTTATGTGCGTGCACCATTAGCATTTCCTGATTTGAATGAAAAAATTATGTCCTTCGAATACAATGGCGATGTGATTACCAATTTTGAAATGGAAAGTTCCATGGTAGCAGGACTTGGTAAATTATTAGGACACAAAGCTATGACCGTTTGTGCTATCATTGCAGGTCGTGTGGCTAAAAATATGAATACAGATTACAAAGGTTCTATCGAAGGTTTAGTAGCCAAAGTATTAGACCGTATTTAATTAGTAATTAGCTAATTAAATAAATGAGCGAAGTGCGAATAATAGGTTTTCACTTCGCTTATTTGTATATTAAATAATTTTATTATGACTATTTGTGCTATTTCTACAGCTCCTGGTGTAGGCGGAATTGCTGTGGTTCGTGTGTCTGGTAAAGATGCATTTACGATTTGCGATAAGCTTTTTAAACCTTTTTCTGAAGAAATTTCTATCACCACGATGCCAGCTAACACCGTGCGTTTTGGTCAACTTATAAATAAATCAGAACTGCTAGATGAAGTGTTGGTTTCAGTTTTTCGTGCGCCACATTCGTTTACGGGCGAAAATGTGGTTGAAATTGCCTGTCACGGTTCACAATTTATCCAACAAGAGCTATTAAAACTGTTGTTGGCAAATGGTTGTCGTCTCGCTCATGCGGGTGAGTTTACACAACGCGCTTTTCTGAACGGAAAGATGGATTTGAGTCAGGCTGAAGCGGTGGCCGATGTGATTGCATCGCAAAGTCGTGCAGAGCACCGATTGGCTATGAACCAAATGCGTGGCGGATTTTCGCACGAATTAATGGTTTTGCGTGATCAATTGCTGACGTTTACGTCGTTGGTTGAACTGGAATTGGATTTTGGCGATCACGAAGATTTAGAATTTGCTGACCGCACTCAATTGCACGAATTAGCAGCTACGATAGAGACTAAAATTGATAACTTAGTACACTCATTTGGCGTAGGAAATGCGATTAAAAATGGCGTTCCCGTAGCGATTATTGGTGAAACAAATGCCGGTAAATCGACGTTACTTAATGTTTTGCTGAATGAAGAACGTGCTATTGTTTCCGATATTCATGGCACAACGCGTGACGTGATAGAAGATACCATTAATTTACACGGCGTACTATTTCGTTTCATTGATACAGCTGGTTTACGTCAGACTTCGGATGTTATCGAAACTATGGGCATTGAGCGAACTTACAAGATGATAGAGAAAGCGACCATTGTACTTTGGGTGATTGATGCTTTGCAAACAGACAATCGCCACGAATGGCTTTCGGAAGAAGTACGCCGAAGCGCTGAAGGAAAGCAGTTGATTTTAGTGTTTAATAAAGTAGATAAGCTTGATGAAGCAGCTCGTCAAACTCTTGAAAAGAGATTTGCTAACTATTCGGCAGAACGGATATATATATCGGCTAAAGAGCGTATTCAAACGGATCAATTGCAAGAGTTGTTGTACCGTTCGGCGCAATTACCCGAAGTGACTGATCAGGATATTATGGTAACTAATATGCGCCATTACGAAGCGTTGAAAAATGCTCATACGGCGATTATCCGTGTTAAAGTAGGTTTGAATGACAAGATATCAGGAGATTTTTTGAGCCAAGATATTCGCGAATGTTTACATTATTTGGGCGAAATAACAGGACAAATTACTACAGATGAGGTTCTTGGCACTATTTTTTCGAGATTTTGCATTGGTAAATAACAAAATTTGCATCGTAATCTATTAATTAGTTATGGATTTTCTCTCAAATTTATTCGGTACAGCAGGTATTGCTTCGTCGCTACTGTATATCTGTTTAGCTGCATTTACTGGAATTTTATTAGGAAAACTTCAAATCCTTGATGTCAAATTAGGCGTTGCTGGTGTTTTGTTTGCTGGCATTCTTATTGGACATTTTGGGGCTGTTCTCGATCACGATATTTTACGATTTGTGAGCGATTTCGGCTTGATATTATTCGTATATAGCTTTGGTTTAGAGATGGGACCACGTTTTTTCTCTTCGTTCAAACGTGATGGGCTGATGTTAAATTTATTTGCTTTCGCTATTGCTTTTGGTGGCTTGGGCGTGGCTTATCTCATTTATGCCTTAACTGATTTGTCGCCAGCCGTGGTGATGGGAATCTTATGTGGCGGCGTTACGAATACCACGAGTTTGGGTGCGGCTCAGCAAGTGTTGATGGATCAAGGTGGCGATTTTGCGTCCAGCGTTGCACAATCGAGTATGGGATATGCGTTGACCTATCCATTTGGTGTGGTTGGTTTGATTTTGGCGATGATATTATTGCGGAAACTATTTCGTGTAGATTTAAAACAAGAAGCAAAAGCGTATGTTGAGAGTTTAGGCGATAAAGAGACAAAGTTACAAAGCGTAGAAATTGTGGTGACCAACCAAAATGTATTTGGTAAAACGATTGGCGATATTCGTGACGTGCTCGATTCTGAATTGGCTGTGTCACGCATTTATCGTGAAAACAACTATTTATTGGCAACTGACGACCAACTTATTTGTGAAGGTGATGTGATTTATGGTGTATCAGAACAAAAATATTTGGCAGATTTACGGTTGAAGTTGGGAGAAGTGGTGATTGCCGAACGTCAAAATATCACTGGGATGATGGATATTTGCAACGTGTTATTAACGAATAAAAACGTAGCCGGAAAAACCATTGAACAAGTAGGTATTTATCGTCGCTATCCAGCTAATATTACGCGTATTTATCGTTCTGGAATTGAACTTTTACCAACATTGAGAACTACCTTAGAGTTTGGCGACACGCTGAAAGTAGTAGGTAAAACCGATGTTTTGGATGAGATTAAAAATGAGTTGGGTAATTCCACTTTAGAATTAGAATTGCCCAATATTGCTCCAGTTTTTCTGGGTATTTTTCTGGGTATTGTGTTAGGAGCTGTTCCCATCTTTTTTCCAGGTTTACCTGCGCCAGCCCGTTTAGGATTGGCCGGTGGAACACTTATTGTTGCCATATTATTGGGTCACAAAGGTCGTATCGGTAAAATGAATTTATACATGTTACCCGGTGCAAATATGATGGTTCGCGAAATTGGTATTGTCCTATTTTTGGCGAGCGTTGGCTTGCTTGCTGGCGAAGAATTTTGGCAAACGTTGATTCTTGGTGGATGGCAATGGATGATTTATGGTGCTATTATTACGTTTTTACCCGTGATGGTCGTAGCAATTATTGCACGTTGGATGAAGGTAAATTATTTAACGATTACTGGCTGTATTGCTGGTGCCATGACCGATTCGCCTGCGCTTGAATTTGCCAACAGTATGGCTCCTGTTCAAGCTCAAGCAACTGCTTACGCAGCTGTTTATCCTATGGCGATGTTTATTCGGGTGGTGTTAGCACAACTATTTATATTAACAACTATGTAAAAAAAAGGAGTTCATATTATGACCAAAAAAATAAAAAAAGAAGCAGCAGAAGAGATAGTGCAAACCGTACCTGATTTAAGCGAGTACGAGTTTCCAGAAGATTACCAACCATTTAGTGATGAAAACTTGGATATGTTGCCATAAGAAATTTAAAAAATAAATTAAACCAAAAGAGAGAGAAACGTGAAAACGTTTCTCTCTCTTTGCAATTAAACAAGTTCGTTGTTTAGTTTAAAACTTCTATATTGTGAGTATTTATGATATTTTTCCCTTCTGCAGAATATAAATAGTTAATTCTATCTTCATATCGTTTTTCGATTTTGCCACGAACCATTTTCATCGTGCTATTCATCAACTGATTTTGCTCCGTAAAAGCTTCTGGAAGAAGTCCAATAGCAGCTGGCAACCACCGTTCAGGGAATGTGCCGTGAAATTTACCACCTTTACGATACTCATTAAATTCACGTTGAATTTTGTTTAACGCCAACTCTTTTGCTTCTACGCTGTCCCAAGTCCAATCTGGATGTTTGTGGTGTACATAGCGTTTCAGCGCCTCTTTGTTTGGTACAATCAGCGCAATGGTATATGGATTTTGATTGTTATACATCATCATTTGATCAATATAACGCGAATTTTGCACAATCGATTCTTCAATTCCTTCGGGACTGTACTTTTCGCCATCAGCACTTATTAGCAGTGATTTAAAGCGACCAACCACATACAAAAAATCCTCATCAATCATATAACCCATATCGCCCGTGTAGAGCCAACCATCTTTGATTGTTTCGGCTGTTGCTTTGGGGTTTTTCCAATATCCAGCCATCACATTTTCGCCACGAATGACGATTTCGCCTTTTTCGCCAAACGGAAGTGCGTTTCCTTGCTCATCACAAATTTTGATGTCCATAGGTTTCACGATATGGCCCGATGATCCAAGAATGTGGTTGTCGATGGAGTTTGATGAAATAATAGGTGTCGCTTCCGACAAGCCATATCCTTGCATCATTGGCACGCCGATAGCGTAGTAAAATCGTTGTAAATCAATATCTAACAAAGCGCCACCGCCAATGAAAAATTTTAAATTTCCACCAAATGCTTCGCGTACTTTTGAAAAGAGAATTTTATCGTACAACGCCAAAAATGGTTTTTTCCACCAGTGCCAAAAACCGCCTTTATTATGTCCTTCTTTATTGTAGCTAATGGCCATATTTACCGCATGATTGAATAACATATGAATCAATTTTCCTTGTGCCTTAATAGTCGATTCAATATTCTTTTTGAAATTTTTGGCTAAGGCAGGAACGCTCAATAGTAAATCAGGTTTTATCTCTTTGATGTTGATAGGAATGTTTTTCAGCGTTTCTAAACCTGTTTTTCCCGTTTGAACAGTTGCTACCGAAGCACCTTTTCCCATAAAGCTATAGAATCCTGCTACGTGAGCAAAACAGTGGTCGAGTGGGAGAATAATGAGCGTTCTGAAGTTCTCAGGAATTGTCATTAACGTGTAAGCTTGCTCCACGTTGGCGGTATAATTTCGATGTGTCAGTAAAATACCTTTGGGATCGGCTGTAGTTCCTGATGTATAACTGATATTTGCATAATCACTATCGATGATTGAATGAAAGCGAGCTTCAAATTCTGGACGATTTTCAGTTAAGAAACGGTTGCCAAGTTCTACTAAATCGCCATAAAACAATTCGTTGGGTTCGTAAGCCTCTTGTTTATCTAAAACAATGACTTTTTCGATGGCTGGGAGCTGTTTGATAATGACTCTGATTTTTCCTAAATTGGCTCCTGAAACAACAATCATTTTTGAATCGGAGTGCGTAATACGAAATATCAAATCATTTTTTTCTTCTAACTTGATTGACAAAGGCACATTGATGGCGCCAGCATACAAAATCCCTAGTTCGCTAATAATCCATGCATTACGACCTTCAGATAGTAACGAAACTTTATCGCCTTTTGCCAAGCCGAGTGACATGAGTCCAGCGCCTACGCGATAAACTTCATCACGAGTTTGAGCATAGGTTGTTGGTTCAAATTTATCGCTCTTCTTTTCCCACAAAAAGGCGTTTTGAGCGTATTTCTCAACGCTCTCTTCAAAGAGATGAATAATTGTTTTCATGAAAAATAAGTTGGTGTTAAATAATAGTGGCTATGAGATGTCGATTTGACGCTTGGTTGCGAAATTCGCAGAGGTAGATGCCTTGCCAAGTTCCAAGGTTTAAGGTGTGATTGGTAATCGGAATGGTGACGCTAACGCCAATCATCGTACTTTTGATGTGCGCTGGCATATCGTCTATTCCTTCGCATGTGTGTTGATAAAAAGGTTCATTTTCGCAGATTAAATGGTCAAACGACTTTGCTAAATCTTTTGGTACATCAGGGTCGGCATTTTCGTTCAAACTCAATGCTGCTGATGTGTGTTGGATAAATAGATGTAACAAACCACATTCCGGCAGTGGTGGCAACTGTTTGAGCACTTCATGCGTGATTAAATGAAATCCACGTCTGTGCGAAGGTAAAGTAAAAGATAGTTGTTGCATCTTACAATTTTAAATCAATTTGGGTACGCAAAGAGTCACGCAAGAGATAAAATTCAGCTAAATATTTTTCAGGAATCGGTTCTGTTGGTGGCGACTCCATGGTTAGCGGATTGAT
>DATFIF010000018.1:0-10541 GCA_035270405.1 Paludibacteraceae bacterium
CGTTCTTTCCCAACGGCATTTTTTCGTTTGAAAGGATAAATACGGCTCATTGCCACGGTGATATTTGGTAATGAGAGCGAAATAGTGGAGTCTTGTGACCGTTGTGATACCATCGCATTCACCGAAATTGTCCAAGGACTTTCTGGGAATCGCTGCGTGTAGTTGATGCTCGAACTCGTAATGTTTTTTGATTGCTCAGCAGGATTGTAGTAGTTGTTGACATTACTTTGATTGTAGCCACTCGTTGTAAAATCGACCGATGCTGACAATGAACTATATTGACTTGCTTTGGCATCTTGGCGGTGAGTCCATGATACTCTGAAGTTATTGTTTTTGCTATAGCCTGGCATATCTTTTTCGCCAAACACATCTTCGCGGTAACTCGCTCTGAAATTACCATTAAATTTATACCGTTTGGTATAAGTGCTTCCCAACTGAAGTCCCCAAGTACCTTTGGTGTAAATCTCGCCTGTAATTTCCAAGTCAATATAATCACTAATAGCAAAATAATAACCCCCATTTTTCAAGAAAAGTCCGCGTTCCATTTCATCACCGTACGACGGCATAATGATTCCTGACGAATAACTCGAAGTAAATGGGAAAAAACCAAAAGGAACGATTAAAGGTAAAGGCACATCTTCTAAAACTAAATAAGCTGGACCAGCAGCAATGTAACTTCCTGGTTTTACTTTGGCTTTGGTTAATTGTAAATAAAAGTGTGGATGATCATGATGGTCGCAAGTTGTATATTTACCTCCTTGCATACAAAGCTCATTGTCATTCATTTTTTTAGTTTTATCAGCCACAATATAGCCTTCGCCTTGTTGCGTAATACCACCTTTGATAAATCCTTTACGCGTGTCAAAGTTATAGGAGAGTTCCTTAGACGAATATTGCTCTGCATTATCTTTAAAAACAGGTAAACCAACTACTTTTCCTAAACTATCTACACGTCCAGTGGCATATACTGTGCTACTGTCCATATTCATACGAATGAAGTCCGCTTGAAGTTCTATTGGGCTCGGTTGTTCATAACGTACATTGCTGTTTCCGTAGAGAAAACCGTTGCCTGTGCCAAAGAAAACAATGGAATCGTTAGCTTTGTAACGTATTGGTGCATCAATAGCACCTTTACGCTTAGCGCTATCCGTTACAATTGGCACGGTTTCTGTATAAACAGAATCGGGCACCTCTTGTTCGACCGAAAAGACCGAAAAAAAAGCACCAATCCAAAGGATGATAATAAGATGTAAACTTTTGTACTTCAATATTTTACCGCTATATTCGTACACAACAAGTTGTTTGATACAAAGAGTGCAAAGCTAATCAATTATAGCCATTTTCAGATGTGTTTGGCTAGAATTTCTGTTTTTTTAGTAGAATACTTTATATTTTATGCCAAAATCCATTAAATAATCACTAATTTTGCCTCACACTAATTAATGCACAAAGTACTTTAAACGCTGCATTACGTGGGTCATTCTAAATTCATCTTTAAGTATGAAACGTTTCTATGTCTATTTTATTTTTTCAATTATTTTGTCTGCCTCTTACGCATCAACTAAACCATTTACTGTTGTGATTGATCCGGGTCATGGTGGTAAAGACCCTGGTGCTATGGGTCCCAGTGCACGCGAAAAGGATATCAATTTAAACGTGTCACTCAAATTGGGTGAATTGATAAAAAACAACTGCTCTGACGTAAAAGTTGTGTTCACACGCGACGTCGACAAATACGTTCCCCTACAAGATCGTTCCCATATTGCTAATAAAGCAAATGGCGATCTATTTATCTGTATTCACACGAATGCCTCCAAGTCAAAATCAGCTTATGGTGCTGAAACATACACCATTGGTTTAGATAAAACAAATGCCAATTTCGAAGTTGCAAAACGCGAAAACTCTGTTATTTTATTAGAAGAAGGGTATAAAGAGAAATACCAAGGATTTGATCCGACTTCGCCAGAGTCTTATATTATGTTTGAATTTATGCAGTCCAAATTTAGCGATAAAAGTATCGAATTTGCAGCTTATACCCAGGACGAATTTGTCTCTGTAAAACGTTATAATAGAGGAGTTAGACAAGAAAATTTCTGGGTGCTTCATCAAACTAAGATGCCAAGCGTACTCATAGAATTAGGTTTTATATCTAATCCAAATGAAGAGCGATTTTTACTTTCTAATGATGGTCAAAATAAGATGGCAAACTCTATTTATAAAGCCTTTGCTAAGTATAAACATGAATATGATAGGAAGAATGTAGCGGCAACTACCAGTTCCACGACTAACGAACTAGTGACTCAACAACTAGTTGACAATACTAAAGTCATCTATCAATTACAACTATTCATTGCTCGAAAAAAAATAGCTGACAGTAGTGATTCTCAATTCAAAGGATTATCCAGTTGTGAATTTTACGAAGAGGGCGATTGGTTTAAATACACCTATGGTTCAACCAATGAGCTAGATGAAATTATAAATTTAAAAAATCGTATTAAATCTGATTTTCCAGATGCTTTCATTGTCGCTTTTTATAAGGGAAAAAAAATATCTTTACAGGAAGCTGAAAAAATTACCAAACGCAACTAAGTACCGCTAAATTATTTTTCAAGTATAAGAAAAAAATGTACCTTTGCACTTTATATTTTTTAAAACGAAATCTATGTTAAAAAAACTATTTACAAAAGAAGTTAAAATTGGTCTAGCTTTCATCATTGGATTAATTTGTCTCCTTTTCGGGGTGAATTATTTAAAAGGCATTAATATTTTTACGCCAAGCAATCATTACTACGCCCAATTCGATCAATTAGGTGGTTTGGTAAGTTCTAACGGTGTATTTGTCAAAGGTTACAAAGTAGGTCAAGTACGTGAAATCTCATACGATTTTACTCGTGAGCATCCTTTTTTGATTGACTTGTTGATAGACGACAATGTAAAACTCCCTAAAGGCTCAAAATTTGTATTGAAAGATGATGGGCTCATGGGAGGAAAAATTATAGACCTCGTACTTACAAAAGAAGAGACGCTTCACGCTTCAGGCGATACCATACCGTCAGAGATTCAAGCTGGATTCATGGCACAAATTGAAGGTCTGATGCCTAAATTAAATCACACCTTTTCTCAAGTTGATTCCGTATTAGCTTCTATCAATGCTATTACGTCTTCTTCTGAAGTTAAAAATAGCTTAAACTCTATAGAAAAAGCTACAGCCGATTTGCAAAGTTCATCTGCGCAATTGAAAAAGGTTATGAACAATCAAGTTCCAACAATTTTGGGAGATGTAAATGCGATAACGAGTGACCTTAAAAAAGTATCGGCTGAACTAAAACAAATTGAGTTTGCTGATCTCTTTGCAAGCGTCGATAAAACGATTAATAATCTGAAAACATTTTCTGAAAATTTGAATAGTCCAAATGGTACTTTAGGCTTGTTGATGACTGATAAAACGTTGTATTACAATTTGAATACTACCGTTCAAAACGCAGATAATTTGCTAATAGACTTAAAAGCTAATCCAAAACGCTATGTGCATTTTTCACTTTGGGGAGGCAAAGAAAAGAAAGAAAAAAAATCAAAGAAATAGGTTTTTGATGGTGTAAATAGGTAGAGTCTTATTTTGATAGAGTCTAAATAAGAAAAAAAATCAAAAGAATTTTAATGAAAATTTAAAAGAACCGAACTGCCTTGTTGATAGTCATTTCGGTTTTTTTATGCCCAATTTTAACGTTTGAACATGCAATTTATTAACTACTTAATAATGAGTGTTATTTAAAATAATAAGTGCGTAATCCTTTGAAAATCAAACAATGACCCTAATTTGTTGAGAATAAATAGAATACACTTTTTTTATAATCTCAATATTAAATGCCATTTTTTTTATTGACAAATAAATACGAATTTTGTAACGTGAAAAAAGAGACCACGACTTGTTGATAATTTTTTCGATAAACTTATAAACACATTTACTTTTTATTTTTTTCAAAATGATGACACCGGCCGAATTGTGGAACAGATGCTTAAAAGTAATTAAGGATAATATCTCAGACGCAGCTTATAAAACATGGTTTGAACCTATCGTTCCGTTGAAATACGAGAACGGAGAGTTTGTTGTACAAGTACCGAGTATGTTTTTTTATGAGTATATCGAAGAAAAATTTGCAGAATTATTACGCGTAACCTTGTATCGCGAGGTTGGCGAAGGTACGAAGCTTCTGTACCGTGTTATGGTAGATAAAACCACTCAAAAGACAACTGATTATCCTACGGCATCTACTGGATCAAACGAAAAAGTAGCGACGCCAAAAGTATTAGCGTCAACGTCTGTTTCTCCGTTTCAACAACGTTTTGTACAACAAGAAATTGACCCACAATTAAACGCTACCTACAATTTTAATACGTATGTCGAGGGTAGCAGTAACAAATTAGCACGTACAGCTGGTATTAGCATTGGCAATGATCCAGGAAATACCATTTTCAATCCATTGTTTCTTTATGGTCGATCAGGAGTTGGTAAAACACATTTAGTAAATGCTGTTGGCATGATGGCTAAACAGCTCTATCCTGAAAAACGTGTCTTGTATGTATCAGCTAATTTATTTCAAATTCAATATACAGACGCTGTTCGCCAAAATACTCAAAATGATTTTTTGAATTTCTATAGTAATATCGACGTGCTGATTTTAGATGATATTCACGAATTTACTAATAAACCTGGCACGCAAAATACGTTTTTTCACATCTTCAATCACTTGCATCAAAATGGCAAGCAGTTGATATTAACTTCTGATAGAGCTCCTGGCGTATTAGAAGGGATGGAGGAGCGTTTGTTGACTCGTTTTAAATGGGGATTAAGCGCAGAGATAGAAATGCCGAATTTTGAGTTGCGTAAAGCTATCTTAAAGAGCAAAATCTACAAAGATGGTTTGGAGATTTCGGAAGAAGTGATTGATTACATTGCAGAAAACGTAACGGAGAGTGTTCGTAATTTGGAAGGCGTTTTGGTATCGTTATTAGCACATGCTACGCTTACGGATGCAGATATCGATTTATCTTTAGCTGAAAAAGTAGTGGGTAAAGTAGTTTCATCTACGCCAAATATTATTTCAGTTGAAAAAATTCGTGATTTAGTTTGTGACTATTTTGCTTTACCAATGGACGTGATGATGTCTAAAACACGTAAACGCGAAATTGCAACGGCACGTCAAGTAGCTATGTATTTATCTAAACAATATACGAAAAGTTCGTTGTCAGCTATTGGTAAGCTAATTGGCAATAGAGACCACGCAACGGTATTGCACGCCTGTGGCGTAGTCAATGACTTGATGGATACGGATAAGGCGTTCCGTTTAAGTGTTAAAGAGTTAGAACAACGTCTCAAACATTAAAAAAAAGGTGATTTGAATTTCTAAGGCATCCAAAAATAGTATTCTGTTTTTGGATGTTCCTTTTAAAACCAATTTAAGATGTATAATCTTGTAACCATATTAGGACCAACGGCGACTGGCAAGACAGAACTTGCCACAGCTGTTGCTGCACGTTTCAACGGTGAGATTATTAGCGCTGATTCGCGCCAAGTTTATCGCGGTATGGACATTGGCACTGGTAAAGATTTGAATGAATATACCGTTGATGACAAACCTATTCCGTATCATTTGATAGATAGTGTAGATGCGGGTTATAAATACAATGTGTTTGAATATCAACGCGATTTTCTCAAAGCTTTTGAATTAGTAAATCAGCACGAGCGATTACCTATTTTATGTGGTGGAACGGGTTTATACATTGAAGCTGTATTAAATGGTTATAAATTAGTTGCAGTACCAGAAAATCAACCATTACGCGAAAAATTAGCGGGAAAAACACTGAAGGAGTTGACAACTATTCTGAGTAACTATAAAACGCTGCACAACCAAACTGATGTTGATACCGTAAAACGTGCCATTCGTGCCATTGAAATAGAGGAATATTATCAAACACATGATAAAGAGACCGTTAAATATCCCACTCTAAAACCACTGATCGTTGGTGTGGGAATTAATCGTGAAGTGCGCCGTGATAGAATTACAAAACGCTTAAAATCACGCCTCGAAGAGGGTATGATTGATGAAGTAAAAACGCTTTTGGCTAGTGGAATTTCAGCAGATGACTTAGTCTATTATGGTCTTGAATATAAGTTTGTTACCAATTATTTATTAGGAAAGTTGACCTATGAGCAACTATTCAGCCAATTAGAGATTGCTATTCATCAATTTGCCAAACGTCAAATGACGTGGTTTCGTGGTATGGAACGCCGAGGTTTTACAATTCATTGGCTAGATGGCTTAAAATCCCGCGATGAAAAATTGGACGAGATAGAATTACTCTTAAAACAGTAACTTTTTGTAAAACTTTTTTGGAAAAAGTTTGTTCTTATTGAAAAAAGACTTACCTTTGCACTCGCTTTTGGAAGAGAAAGCACTCGTATTCGGGGTGTAGCGCAGTCCGGTTAGCGCACCTGCTTTGGGAGCAGGGGGTCGTGGGTTCGAATCCCGCTACCCCGACACTAAAAAAATCACTTACAACTGTAGGTGATTTTTTTATTTATATAGAATAATTTAATCTTCAGTTACAAAAATGAGACTTTCTACGACTAATTTTGTACCTTTGTTCTTGAAATATTAACGATTTTAATATAAAGCTATGAAACTCTTAATCACTGGCGCATACGGACAATTAGGCAATGAACTGCGTGTAGCACTGGCACGTTACTCGCATTTAGATTCCGTGTTTACGGATGTAGACACGCTCGATATAACCGATAAAATCGCTTTAGAGGCGTTTGTTGTATTGCATAAACCAGATGTTTTGGTGAATTGTGCTGCTTACACGGCGGTAGATAAAGCAGAAGATGACGAAGCGCTCTGTTATAAAATTAATTGCGATGCGGTGCGTAATTTGGGCGAAGTAGCACACGCTCACGGAATGACTATTCTACATATTTCTACCGATTACGTATTTGATGGTACAAGTCATGTTCCTTATACCGAAGATATACCAGTTTCTCCAACCAATGTGTATGGCAAATCAAAATTAGCTGGCGAGCAAGCGTTGCTTCAGGTTTGCCCGAATGCGATTATTATACGCACATCGTGGCTCTATTCTGGATTTGGCAATAACTTTGTCAAAACGATGCTTAAACTTGGTTCAGAGCGTGATAATCTCAATGTTATTTTTGATCAAATTGGTACACCTACGTATGCCGCCGACTTAGCCGATTCTATGTTGCAAATTATCGATTCAGGGAAATTTGCACCTGGCATTTATCATTTCTCCAACGAAGGAGTTTGTAGTTGGTACGATTTTACTAAAATGATTTTCAAATTAGCTCAAATTAGTTGCGAAGTATTGCCAATTGAATCTAAAGAATATACCGTTCGCACACCAAGACCACATTATAGTGTGTTGAATAAGAGCAAATTAAAATCCACATTCAATCAAACTATACCTTATTGGGTAGATGGACTTGAGCGCTGCTTGAAAGTGTTACAAACTCAAAAATAATTATATAAAAGCCGCGTTATTGTGGCTTTTATTAGTTTGTCTGACACAGCTGCTTTACCAAAATAGGTACACCTTCTGCCGCTTTTGCTTTGATATGAGTAAATGGTGATGTAATTGTGCGCGTATCAGGAATTCCAGGATCAACTAAATAGATGGGCGTGTTGGGTTTTACATCATGTATGAGTGAAGCAGCAGGGTAAACCGCCAATGAGGTGCCTACAATGATAAAAATATCGGATAGTTTCACAAGTTCAATAGCTTTACTCAATAGTGGAACATTTTCACCAAAAAACACGACAAAAGGGCGTAATTGAGAACCATCTGGATGGAGCGAATCTATTTTTTGTTCCCAACCTTCAATTGGAACAGTCGCTAATTCATCAATCTCACTGCGTAGTTTGCGCAATTCGCCATGTAGATGTGTAATCTTCGTACTTCCTGCGCGTTCGTGTAAATCATCAATATTTTGAGTAATAATTTCTACGTGATATTTTTTTTCTAATTCTACAAGTGCCAAATGTGCACTATTCGGATGCTTTCCCAACAACTCTTTTCTACGGATATTATAAAAATCAATCACGTTTTCTCTATTTCTAAAAAGAGCTTCTGGTGTGCACACATCTTCGATACGGTAATTTGCCCAGAGTCCGTCACTATCACGAAACGTAGCAATGCCGCTATCAGCAGATATACCAGCACCAGTAAAAACAACAATTTTTTTCATACTTTTTTATTAATTGTAGTACAAATATAGCTATTTATTTCTTGATTTATAGCATTTATGGCTCTTAAAGTTGATAAATACTCGGTAAATAGTGCGTAAAATTCACTTAATTTGTTTACTTTTGTTTGTTTGAACCATCGTGTTGCTAAAAGGTTTAGAAAGTGATTTTTGGGCACGTAAGGTTATCTCTTTCTTTCTACAAAAAACTAGAGTTACACTAATAATCGTTAGAATCGCATATGTTTGATGATACCTATTTTATGAAAAAAGCCTTGGTAGAGGCTCAAGTTGCTTTTGAGCTAGATGAAATTCCCGTTGGAGCTGTAGTGGTATGTCAAAATCAAATTATTGCACGAGCACATAATCTCACCGAACAACTCACCGATGTGACTGCTCACGCTGAAATGCAAGCCATCACTGCCGCTGCGAACTATTTAGGTGGAAAATATCTGACCGATTGCACGTTGTATGTGACGCTCGAACCTTGCGTGATGTGCGCTGGCGCACTAGGTTGGGCTCAAATGGGGCGTGTGGTTTTTGGTGCGAGTGATGAAAAACGCGGTTTTAAACGCTTTGCGCCACACGCTTTACATGCTAAAACCGAATTAATAGAAGGTGTTTTAGCTGACGAGTCGGCTGCTTTAATGCAAGATTTCTTTGCTCGAAAACGCCGATAAAATCAAAAAAAACGTATCTTTGTAACTTATAATTTATATTCTGGAATTTATTTATCACTATGGCTAATAAAAAATCAACCACGTCAAATTCTACAGGTTTCTTTGCCTCAGTGAAGGCTTTTATAACCGATGAACGAACCTGTTTTGCTCTTGGTTTAGTATTGTTGCTCTGTACACTGTACCTGCTGTTGAGTATGATTTCTTTCTTTTTTACTGGCGATATCGATCAAAGTATTGTTAATTCTTCTTGGTCGCAGTTAGGCGAATATTCCAAAGATATTCAGAATTGGACTGGTGCTCGTGGTGCTTTTTTTGCTGAAATCTTTATCAATCGGTGGTTTGGTTTGGCATCATTTACCATTTTGTGGTTTGTATTTGTGGTGGCACTTCGCTTGATGAAAGTTAAAATCATGGCCATTTGGAAAGCATTTTTGTATTCAACTCTTATTTTAGTTTGGCTTTCACTCTTTTTTGCCTTTTTCTTTGCTCCTTTTTTCGACGCATCATTTATCAATGTAGGCGGTGAGCATGGAGCTTATGTGAGCGAATTTCTGATATTAAATATCGGAATTCCTGGTACTTTTTTCTTACTGTTAGGCACGGGCTTATTATTCGCCATCTTTTCATTTAGTCAAACATTACCATTTTTACGGGGCTTATTTCGCCGAAAATCTAAAGTTGCTCTCCTTAATGAGGCTTCCGATGTTGAAGTAGAAACGCTTGATGGTGAGTCTTTATCGGTGAAAATTGGCGATGAAATAGTTCCTCCTGAATGGGTTATTATAGATGCTGACGAAACTATCGAAGAAGAACCAACGCAAACGACACCATTAACGACAGTGCCTGTTGAAAGCCTATCTCCAGAAGAGGAAAATCAGGAGATAGTGACAGAAACTGTTGATACACGAAAAAATGATGATCGTGCTAGCTACGATCCCTTGGCTGAGCAAGGTCCATACGATCCAACGGCCGATTTAGATGATTATCAATATCCTACATTGGAGTTGTTAAAAGATTATGGAATGCCGAAAGAAACCGTTACGAAGGAGGAACAAACAGCCAATCAACAGAAAATTATCACCACATTGAAGAGTTACGGTATCGGTATCAAAAAAATATATGAAACCATCGGGCCAACCATTACATTGTATGAAATTGTTCCTGAAGATGGCATTCGAATAAGTAAAATACGGAACCTTGAGGCAGATATCATGTTGAGTTTAGCTGCTACTGGTATTCGTATTATTGCGCCAATCCCAGGAAAAGGAACCATTGGTATTGAAGTTCCAAATAGTCATCCGCGCATTGTGTCGATGTTTGCTACCATTGCATCTAAAAAATTCCAGGAATCAACTTACGATTTACCCGTTGCTTTGGGTCGTACAATTACCAATGAAGTCTTTATGTTTGATTTGTGCAAAATGCCACACGTTTTGGTGGCTGGCGCTACAGGTCAAGGGAAATCGGTTGGACTTAATGCCATTATCACGTCGCTTTTGTACAAAAAGCATCCGTCTCAATTAAAATTCGTGTTAGTCGATCCTAAAAAAGTTGAGTTTAATATCTATTCTGATATAGAAAAACACTTTTTAGCCAAGTTG
>DATFIF010000019.1:0-2049 GCA_035270405.1 Paludibacteraceae bacterium
TTTCAGTCTCTTCTTTAACAGAAAAATCGGTTATGCCATTTTTAGTGAGTAAGTTGTACCACAAAATCAATTTTTTGATGTCTGTTGGATATACGCGATCGCGATCAAAATCAGGTAAAACTTCGCCAAAATAGGCGCGCAGGGTGTCTGGCGTTCCTTTAGGATCTATCGTAGCCGGTTGACCATTTTCTTTTGTACGCATTTTTTCAAAAACCTCGTGTAAAGGCACTTCTCCAGAATCGGTGAACATCGCGATATCCGACAATGCTACTACTTTATCGCGTGATGATGATGGAATACGTTTGCCGTCGACGAGTGACTCGACAATAATCATATTTTTCGACTGTGAAATTAGTTTGTACAAACCTGGTTTTCCTGAAATGGACAAGATGGTTTTAAGCATAATAGACATGGTTTTTTTTGATTACTTTATCGAATAAAAGCTACGGCGATTGACGTTCTTTATTCGTTTAATAATTATTTGTTTGAGGGTCTCTTTAACACAGTAATTTTTCCATTAACTAGTTTGAAAGTTGCAAAGATACAAAATAGTTGGGAATATAAAATCGAGAATATAAAAAACGTGCGATAAATTTACACCCGTAAATTCACCGGTTTTTCAGTCGCTTATTTTTGTGATTTTCAACTATTTCACGTCCCTAATAGTTACTTTTCGGATTCGTTGAAGGATGTTTTGTTTTTTAACGTTTCTAAAAGAGCTAAAATCACAACGTGCATAGCTTATTTGATAAAAAAATCGTACCTTTGCGCTGCGAAATTTTAGTGACTAATTAATATTAATAAATTATGATTTACTCTCACGAAGTAGAACACATGTGTGTTGTAAAAAAAGGGCCAAATCATGGTCCAGCCCCAATTCCTGAAGAAGGTAAATGGGTAAAATCCAAAGAAATAAAAGATATTTCTGGTTTGACTCATGGCGTTGGTTGGTGTGCACCACAACAAGGCGCTTGTAAATTGACCTTGAATGTTAAAGAAGGTATCATCGAAGAGGCTTTGATTGAAACAATTGGTTGTTCAGGTATGACTCATTCGGCTGCTATGGCTGCTGAAATCCTTCCTGGAAAAACCATTTTGGAAGCGTTAAATACCGACTTAGTTTGCGATGCCATTAATACTGCCATGCGCGAACTCTTTTTACAAATTGTTTATGGCCGCACACAATCAGCTTTCTCAGAAGGCGGTTTGGTTGTTGGTGCTGGATTGGAAGATTTGGGCAAAGGTTTGCGTTCGCAAATCGGTACTATGTACTCGACCAAAGCTAAAGGCGTTCGCTATTTGGAAATGGCCGAAGGTTATGTGACCAAAATTGCTTTAGACGAAGACGATGAAGTGTGTGGTTATGAATTTGTTCGCGTCGGTCCTATGATGGATTTGATAAAAAAAGGTGTAGACGCCAATGAAGCACTTAAAAAATCGACTTCGCACTATGGTCGTTTCACTCAGGAACAAGGTGCTGTTAAATTTATTGACCCACGTATTGATTAATTAATAGGAGGAAACAATTATGATCAGAGAAGTAAAATTTGAAAGCCAGAAACGTCGTGAGGCTTTAATCAAGACAGTGTTGAACTCCTATGGTATCGCTTCTATTGAGGAAGCTAACCAAATGTGCCACCAATTAGGCATTGATCCTTATTTGGAGTGCGAACAAACACAAAATATAAGTTTTGAAAATGCAAAATGGGCTTACGTTGTAGGCGCAGCTATTGCTATCAAAAAAGGTTGTAAAGTTGCAGCTGATGCAGCTGAAGCTATTGGTGAAGGATTGCAAGCATTTTGTATTGCAGGCTCTGTAGCCGAAGATCGTAAAGTTGGTATTGGTCACGGTAATTTGGCAGCCATGTTGCTTCGCGACGAGACACAATGTTTTGCGTTTTTGGCAGGACACGAGTCGTTTGCTGCCGCTGAAGGTGCTATCAAAATTGCTGAAATGGCAAATAAAGTACGTAAACATCCATTACGTGTTATCTTAAACGGTCTTGGAAAAGATGCCGCTATGATTATTTCACGTATCAATGGTTTTAC
>DATFIF010000020.1:0-5134 GCA_035270405.1 Paludibacteraceae bacterium
TAAATTTGTAAATCATTGCCCACATCGCCCAGTTCTTTGACCACTTGTGGATTACGCGTTGGGAAAATATTACGCGCATACTCACCAGATTCGTAATCGAAATAATCGAGCGTACATGTATTACTGCCCATATTACCTTCGTTCAGAAGATACAAACCTTTGACCTGTTGTAACTGCGCAGCAGAATCCACAGTATCAACCACTGGAGGTTGAGGCGGCAGCACTTTACGACAACTAAATGCCATAGAAAGAGTGAGTAAGAAGAAGATAATTTTTACAGATTTCATAAATTTCACTATTTTTTTTCTACAATTTTACTTGAGCAATCAATCGAAAATTAGTTCCTGGCATCGGATAGCTGCGTACCACTTCATACTGTTGATTGAATAGATTATTGACTTCGACAGTGACACGTAAACCGACTTTCTGCCACTGAAATTGTTTGGAAAGAGCGATGTCGTGCGTGTACCAAGGTTGCTCATAATTTACTGGAATATTGGCTGATGAATTATAACGTTCGCCTGTATAAATAAAACTATAATTTAAAACCCACGTTTTCAAATCTGCATTCAGCACCACCGAACCACTGTGCCACGGAATATATGGAATTTGTCCACCAAAATAAGTGGATGTTTTATCTCCCAAATCTTTCGCGCGTTGATACGTATAATTCAATCGCGCATTCACACTATAAGATTTGGAAAATGTGAAATTTGTTTGAACAGCGACATCTGTACCAACTATTTCCACATACCCCAAATTAATCATCGTCCAGCGAAAAAAATTGGATGTGGGCGTAGCAATAATTTTATTTGTCACTTGATTGAAATAACCATCTATTTGGAAAGTCAGCAGCGAAAAAACGCCATCAAATGGTTGATTATACGTTATTCCAACATTATATTGCGTAGTTTTTTCAGGTTTTAAGCGACTACTGCCAATAAACGTATAATACAAATCGTTGAAGGTCGGCATACGCATACTTTGTTTGTAAAAAGCACGCAAATTCAAATCGATTTTTTTAAACGGTTGATACGACAAAAACAGCGCTGGCGACAAATGAAAGTAGTCGGCAGTAGAAACCGTATCGGTAGTTAGTTGGTCGTACACATAGGTCGCCAAAACACTCGCTTGAAATTTGAATTGATCAAAATAGAGAGCCGTTGCCAAAGCGCCCATCGCCGTATAACGATTGGGATAGACAAAATTGTACAAATTAGCATCCAGTCCGTTCCACTGAAAATCTACAGAGACGCTAGCATCCCAGAAATCATACATCTGAAAACGATTAGCAGTTGACAAATAGGCCTCTTGCTGACGATACACATTATTGACATACATCAAACTCTCATCTCTATTCGGGTCGGCTAAATAGTGCAAATAATCATACGCATATTTGCCTTTTAACAGCAATGAATAGACATCGCCAAAGGCTTTTTGAAACGATGATTGCAGAAAAAAGTTAGAATCCCATTGTCGATCTTCATGCGTAAATTTACCACGCACCACAGCGCCCGGATAACCACGTTCCGAATTGTAAAAATAGGCTTTAGCACGCCAATGACCATCCTTTAATTTACCATACAAACCCAACTCTGCACGCAACGCATTCACATCACCATTTTGACGCACAGCCGTCGTATCGTAACCTCCTAATGTTTGATAAGAAAATTTATATTTCCCAGCTGTGTAGAGATACTCAGCACTCGCAGAAAATGCGATATTATCGGTCAATTTCTGCTCCCACAAAAAAGAGGGATTAATCGTCCAAAACGATCCGCCCTTGAGCGTTCCTGTAACATGATACTTCTCGTCATCTTCAAAATAAGGGGATTTCGATTGCAGATAAACGCTACCCGATGCACCAAAATCTTTCGCTGACTGAAAGACACTATTTTTTTCACCATTATACAACGTGATGGATTCCATATTATCAAGCGAAAATTTACCCAAATCGATGGTTCCATTTTGAGCATTTCCCAACTCCACACCATCATAAAAAATACCGACATGATTAGTTCCCATACTTCTAATATTCACCGTCTTAAGACCGCCAATGCCGCCATAATCTTTAATTTGCATGCCCGAAAAATAGCGTAACGCATCGGCCACAGAATGGGAACTAAGATTTTCCAAATTTTTGCCTGAGAGGATTTGTACAGGTGAGACGGATTTTGGTATAAAACGGTGGATGGAAACCACCACTTCAGGAATTTTGTAAATTTTTGTCGAGTCCACACGCAAGGAATCTTGAGCCACTAGCACACTCGAATAACTCAAGCATAGAGCTAACCACACATATCGAAACGACCTAAAAAAGTTTGAAAATTTTGCCATAAATACTGCACTCTTTCCTCGAGAGTGAAAGTTAATTGTATAAACAGTGGCAGGTCTTCTGACTTGTTTTTACGTTGCAAATGCCTTCCCAAATTATCAGTGGCGTTGTAGTTGCAACTGGTCAACACACGAATTTATTGACCTAAAACTTACAGCAGCGGGACTGTTTCCGATTTTCACGAAATTCCCTTTTAATCACGTTTTGCGACATGCAAATAATGTGAACCAATGTTCTGCAAAGATAGGCATATTTTTAGAAATCCCAAGGTTAAAACAAATCCCCATTCTAAAATTTTGCAGTTTACGTAACTATCCCTACCTTTGTAATTGACTTAGCCACTTAGCAAACAATTTTTTATGATAAAAAAATACATCCCAAACGCTGTTACTAGCCTAAATCTCATAGCAGGATCTATGGCTGTAATCATGGCCTACGAAGGCAACTATCAAGCAACTGTTTTACTCGTTTTATTAGCGGCAACATTTGATTTTTTGGATGGATTTTTAGCTCGCCTACTCAACTCGTACTCTTCGATAGGAAAAGAGCTCGACTCTTTGGCCGACATGGTAAGTTTTGGATTGGTGCCAGCCATCACCGCCTTTTCTCTTTTGCGCGATAGTCCGTGGGAATGGACACGCTATTTCGGATTGTTAATTGCGGTTTTTTCAGCATTGCGTTTAGCCAAATTCAATGTGGATGAACGACAAACATCTTCATTTATAGGATTGGCAACACCAGCAAATGCTATTTTTTGGACTGGCTTAGCCTACGCATACGGCGGAACCATGTCGTTACCAAGTTTTCCTTGGGCCATTCTTTTGATGATTGCGTTATCCTGTTTTTTACTGGTAAGCGAACTACCCATGTTTTCGTTGAAATTCAAGACTTATAAATGGAAAGGCAATCAAATCCGTTGGATTTTTATTATCGGCTCACTGATTTTGTTACTATTTTTAAGATTCAACGCGTTACCCGTTATCATTATTTGGTATGTACAATTAGCCTTAATCGTAAAGTTATTCAATCGTTACTCTCATAGGACTTAACACGCATCCTTAAAATCATTATGCCATGAAAAAAATTATCTTTTCACTCATCTTTTTTAGCGCTTTAACCATTCATTTGAATGGAGCAATTCCCCCAGGCTACTACTACCTCGCTCGTGGCAAACAACACACAGAACTCAAAACTGCCTTAAAGGATATTGTCTCTTCTGGTACATTTTTATCTTATGGCTCAGGAGCAGATTTTACTTGGCAGGGTTTCTATTTTACCGACCGCAATGCCGCAGATAGCACCGTCATTGATATGTATTCCAACATTGTACGCAAACAACCTGATTTCAATAGCGTGTACGGCATGCATATTGAACACTCGTTTCCAAAAAGTTGGTGGGGAGGTTATGTGAACAATGCATATAAAGATTTGAATCATCTCTATCCATCAGATGGTTTAACAAATTCTACAAAAAATGATTTCCCACTTGGAGAAGTAGAAATACCTGCTTCACTACTCGATAATGGAGTTAGTAAAGTTGGAAAAAACACCTTTGGAACAACTTACAGCGGAAACTGTTTTGAACCTGCCGACGAATACAAAGGAGATTTTGCACGTTCGTATCTGTATGTATCTACCGTTTACGATAAACATTCTGAAACATGGCAAACGCCTATGACTGAAACATCCTCGTATCTTATTTGGAAACCGTGGGCCATCGAAATGCTTTTGAAATGGCACCATGAAGATCCTGTTTCAGAGAAAGAGTTGACACGCGTAGAGGAAGTTTACAAAATTCAAGGCAATCGCAACCCGTTCATTGATTATCCTGATTTAGTGGACTACATTTGGGGAGATAAAACAACTGAAACATATTCTTTTCCAACTGAAACAGAACCATTTTTAGTTACACCAAATCGTTGGACGAAGATTGATTTTGGTGTGGTCATGCAAAATGACACTCAACGTTCAATCATTGATTTAGAAGGTGTTAATCTTACAAGTAACTTGAGTTATTCTTTAAAAAATACAACTTCTGGTTTAACAATTTCATACGGCACGCCAACGACTACGGGTGATGTTTATTCCAGAGCTATTTTTATTGATTTTGACGCAAGTACAGTGGGAGAAACGATCGACACACTACTAATTTCTGGAGGTGGTTTGAACGCAAATATCTTAATACCAATTAAAGCGAGAGTGACCAGTAACTTTATGGCACTTGATGCAACAAGTATTACAGCCGTAAGTGCCACACTCAATTGGATGAAATTACCAGATGCTACCAGTTACCAACTAGACGTCTATCAAGGTGCTGAACATGCTGGCGACCTTTTCTTTTCCTCGTATGTCGAAGGTTCTACGGGTTTCAATAAAGCGGTTGCCATTTATAACGGCACAGGAGCTACTGTAGATTTATCGAAATATTCACTCAAAAAACAGAATAATGGATTTGGTTCATTTGGACTAGAAACTCCACTCGTTGGAACACTCGCCAATGGTGCTGTATATGTGGTAGCGCATTTAGGCGCTGGAACCGACATAGCCAATCAAGCAAATTTAAAACTTGGAACTAGTACTACCGATCAAACCACCGTGGTATCATTCAATGGAAACGATGCCGTTGCCTTATATCACAGTGGCTTACAAATTGACGTTATTGGTGAAATTGACAATCCGAGCGACTGGGGAAAAGATGTGACACTTCAGCGAAAAACAACCATCACTGGACCAATTACCCAATTTTCTTGGGACGAATGGACTAATAGAGGTGCTGATATTTACACCAATCTGAATAGT
>DATFIF010000021.1:0-8416 GCA_035270405.1 Paludibacteraceae bacterium
GCTAATTCAATCAACGTGTAATCGTAAAAGTCTCGTTTGGAATCTACATCACCAAGTTCTGGAATTGCCTCTTCGTTGAAATAAGATGGATCTATATCGGCTCCACCGCTTAATAATAAGCCATCTATTTGGCGCACGGCAAGTTCTAAAGTAGCTGAGTCTTCCATTATGGGAATAAGTAGCGGCACTCCTCCAGCACGTTGCACGGCTTGTACATACGCATCAGCAATGCGAGACGTTTGTTCTTTATAATTGACCGAAATACCAATAATTGGTTTCATATTTCTATTTATTTTAACGCCACATTAATAGTTGAGCCATTTCCACATCTCTTTCCAGCTTGGTTTTTTGCCATACATTAAAATTCCAGTGCGGTAAATTTTGGCAGACATCCAAGTAGTGGCAATAAATGACGCCATTAAAATGGAGATAGAAAGAATTTTTTCCCACATAGGCACCCCAAAAGGTAAACGTACCATCATCACAATCGGCGATGTAAATGGTATCATAGAGCACCAAAATGCCAACGGACCATCAGGATTTTGTGCACCATAAATAGCTGCGTAAATGGCAAATATAATAGGGATGGTAACAGGTAACATAAATTGCTGCGTGTCTGTTTCGTTGTCGACGGCGGAGCCAATAGCTGCAAAAATAGACGCATAGAGCAAATATCCACCGATGAAATAGATAAGGAAATAAACAATTAATTCAAATGGATTCACAGACATAATCATCTCCATGATAGAATCAAAATTTAGGCTGCTCGTAGTTTGCTGTAGTGTATCCGTATTGCTCAATTGTTCCATATTTGAAATGGTTTCAGGATTTATGGAATTTCCTAAGAATTGTCCCGATATGACAACCAGTCCCAGTGTCAATATGAGCCAAATTCCAAATTGCGTTAATCCAACTAAGGCGATGCTGATGATTTTTCCCATCATCAATTCGAATGGTTTTAAGCTACAAATAAGAACTTCTACAATACGGCTTGTTTTTTCCTGAACCACGCTACTCATAACCTGTGCACCGTAAATAAAAATAAACATATAGATTAACATCGTAAATACCATCCCAATGCCTATGGCGACTTCCGAAGATGAAATCTCTTCGCTGCCATCTTCACTCCATTTTATGGTATTTACTCGCACATTTGCCTGCGACTCGTCAATAATTTCTTGAATGTTTGGGATGTTATACGAGCGTAGATTTTCTTTTTCTACAAAACTATTTAATCCTTGTTGAATAAAGTTTTTTAACCCGATATTAATCTGTTTTTCGGAATAAATAGTGACCGCCTCTGGTGATGTTGCCAAGTTTTTAGAAATCACAACAATGGCTTCGTAATCACCTCTTTTTTCGCTTTGACGCAATGAATCTAGTGGAGCTCCGATTATATCAAATTTGTAGGCATCATTATCTGTAAATACGTCTAAATATTTACCAGTTTGATCAATTACAGCGACTTGTTTTAAGTCGTTATCTTCGAGCGTAGCGAGCCAAATAGGCGTAAAAATAAGCCCAACAAACAAAATAGGCATTAAGATTGTGAGCACCAAGAATGATTTTTTAGCGACTCGATTTTTATATTCTTGAGCTATGACAAGTCCTATTTTACTCATGGTTTACGTGATTTTGAATGCAAAGATAATGATATAATTTTCAACGACAAAATGAAGTTTTACTTTCTATTTTTCACGAATTTGTCCGTCGCCTGCGATGAGCCATTTGTAACTGGTTAATTCATGTAACGCCATAGGTCCTCGTGCATGTAATTTTTGTGTGCTAATTCCAATTTCCGCTCCTAAGCCAAACTGTGCGCCGTCTGTAAAAGCAGTCGAAACATTGCTATATACACAAGCAGCATCCACTTGTTTACTGAACTGTGCTAACCGTTTTATATCCTCACTTATGATGCATTCGCTATGTTTTGAACTAAAAGTGGCAATGTGATTCAGTGCGTCATCGAGCTTATTGACCGTTTTAATCGCTAATTTATAATCTAAAAATTCGGTGCCGAAGGAATCTTCCGTTGCGTGCAGTAATAAGTGTGAAGGATATTTTTTTTCGAGCGCTTCAAATGCTAATTTGTCCGCATAAATCAGTACGTTATCTTCTATTAATTGTGTGCAAAGTAGCGGTAATTCAAGTAATCTTTTCTGATGTATAATCAGACAGTCGAGTGCGTTGCAAACGCTCACGCGACGTGTTTTGGCATTATGGATAATGGCTGTTCCTTTCTTCAAATCTCCAAATTCATCAAAATAAGTGTGACAAATGCCAGCACCAGTTTCAATCACAGGAACTGTGGAGTTTTGGCGTACAAAATCAATAAGTTGTTTTCCTCCACGTGGAATAATGACATCCACAAATCCCACAGCATGAAGGAGTTTTGTTGTGGAAGTGTGATTTGATGGGAGTAACGTTGCTGTTTCGATCGCGATAGAAAACTTTTTCAATACCGTGTGGATGACTTCTATAAGTGCTAAATTCGAGAATTCAGCGTCGCTGCTTCCTTTTAAAACCACTGCGTTACCAGATTTTAAGCATAACGAAAAAACGTCAAGTGTAACATTTGGTCTAGCTTCGTAAATAATCCCAATAACTCCAAATGGTACTGAAACTTTGGTAAGTGTTATTCCATTAGGACGGCGTGTGGTTGATAGTATTCGATTCAGTGGAGATGGCAAATCGGCTACGTGGCGAATTTCTGTTGCGA
Source organism: Paludibacteraceae bacterium (assembly GCA_035270405.1). Taxonomy (GTDB): domain Bacteria; phylum Bacteroidota; class Bacteroidia; order Bacteroidales; family Paludibacteraceae; genus W0P28-013. The sequence goes on from DATFIF010000021.1 coordinate 2,720, forward strand.
TACCTATAATACGATCGTTTGTAAGTTTCAAACGGTCGTATTTAGGATTATCAAAATCCATTTTTGCTAAATCTTTGCTATTCTCAGCTAAAATAAATTCTGCTTGTGCTTCTACCTCTTTAGCCAAAGTAATCAATACGTGATTAATAGTCTGTTCGTCGAGTAAATTGAGTGCACGCGTTGCTTTTAGAGCCTGTTCAAATTTATTTTTGTATTCCATAATGTGTATTCTTTGTGCAAAGGTACTTATTTTATATAAAAAAAGGTCGTTCTCGAGAGAACGACCTTTTGGGATGTCTAAATAATAGGAATAAATTAAACGCGTTTTTCTTTGATACGTGCTTTTTTACCAGTAAGTGCACGCAAATAATACAATTTAGCGCGACGTACTTTACCTACTTTGTTCACTTCAACATTTTCTACAAAAGGAGAATCCATAGGGAAAATACGTTCCACACCTACGTTGTCTGACATTTTACGAACAGTAAAACGTTTTTTGTCACCGTGACCTGTAATTTTAATAACCACACCGCGATACAACTGAACACGTTCTTTGGTACCCTCTTTAATACGGTAAGAAATCGTTACGGTATCTCCACTTTTGAAAGGTGAGTGATTTTTTTCTACAGCACAAGCTTGTTCTGCAACTTTAATTAAATCCATTGTTTTTTTTTAAGAGATTTGATTCAACATTGGTGCAGCATTCACAGGCATCTCTTTTTCCTATCAGCGGCTACACGAAACGGACTGCAAAGGTACTATATTTTTTCTGCTGAACAAATAGTTACTAACATTTATTTTTCATCCACTTAAACTCCTTCTCTGTTTTTAATATTTACTGATGAACCTATTGACTTTGGATACTTTTTTTTGTATATTTGTACTTTGAATCAAAAGTATAGAATTTTAAAATTAAATTTATAAGTTATGAAAATTAACGCAAACGTTGAAGCTGTATTGAATCAGCAAATTAATGCCGAATTATGGTCTGCTTATTTGTATTTGCAGATGTCGGCTTGGGCACAAGAACAAGGATTGAAAGGTTGTGGTAATTGGATGCGTATTCAGTTTCAAGAAGAAACTGCTCACGCCCTGAAATTGTACGATTACATACTCAGCCGTTCAGGCACGGTAACACTCGAACCAATTTCTAAAGTAGACCAATCGTGGAAGAATTTATTACACATGTTTGATGAAACTTACAAACACGAATGTGTTGTAACTGACAAAATTCATCACTGTTACGAAGTTGCTTTGGCTGAAAGAGATCACGCCACAGTCAATGTGTTGCAATGGTTTATTGACGAACAAGCTGAAGAAGAAGCCAGTGTGCTTGATATTATCGACCAAATAAAATTATTAGGTGAAACCGGTCCTGGTATTTACCATTTGGACAAGGAACTTGGAGCACGCGTGTTTGTGGATCCAACTCTGGCGGCTGCTCCTTAATGATTTAAGTTAGTTAATTGCAATAAAATAGGCTGGTAAATACTTACTCAGCCTATTTTTTATTAGAAAAGTTGGGTCGTTATTCACTCTACAAGACTAAAAAAGTCGAACAAATAGCCTATGAAAACAATTGTATATTTCAACATTATCTTCTATCTTTGTGATGCGATTTTTAAATAAGAGTTTTTATTATAACCTATTGATTGTATGAAAGTTTTCAAATTTGGTGGTGCTTCAGTAAAAAGTGCTGAAGGAGTTCGTAATCTCTATAAAATTGTACGTTCGCAAAACGAAAAATTGATTATCGTGGTTTCTGCTATGGGCAAAATTACGAATGCTTTGGAAGAGGTTTTGACTAGTTTTTTCAATCGAAAGCCAGATTTAGAAGCCAACATACAAGCCGTTATCGATTACCACGAAGGTATTGTGACTGATTTGTTTTCTGATCGCACAGTGATTGATGCCCAGTTGAATTTATTGTATGGTGAACTCCGTGAGATTACCAAACAAAAACCGTCGCTTAGTTACGATTACGAGTATGACCGCATCGTCTCTTTTGGCGAATTTATTTCCACAATTATTGTTGCAGCGTATATCAAATCGCAAGGCGAAAAAGCTGAATTTGTAGATATTCGCACATCGCTTAAAACCGATGATAACTACCGCGAAGGTAATGTGGATATGGAGTTGTCGAATGATTTGATTTGTAACACTTTTAACTTTAAAAAGGTTGATTTTTATATCACGCAAGGATTTGTTGCAGGAACAATTACGAATCAAACAACCACACTTGGTCGAGAAGGCTCCGATTACACGGCAGCAATTTTAGCTAATTTGCTGAATGCTGAAAGTGTGGTTATTTGGAAAGATGTGCCAGGCGTGATGAATGCCGATCCAAAACGCTATTCCGAAGTGGTTGTTATTCCTAAACTTTCGTATAAAGAGGCGATTGAATTGTCGTATTGTGGTGCAAGCGTAATTCACCCCAAAACAGTAAAACCATTACAAAATAAGAAAATTCCTTTGTGTGTGAAGTCGTTTGTCGATCCAACCAAAGAAGGCTCTATCATTAATGAATTTGCTATTAAAATGGAATTGCCTCCTGTGTATATCAATAAAGCCAATCAGGTTTTATTGACCTTGACACCGCGTGACTTTTCATTTATTGCGGAAGAGAAATTGAGCAAAATCTTTGCCATATTAGCAAGTTATCGCTTGAAAGTGAGTTTAATACAAACTTCCGCTATTAGTTTTTCGCTCTGTATTGACTATAACGCAGCGATTTTCAAAAATTTAGTGGTAGAATTACAAAATGAATATGAAGTTTTGTATAATACCGATGTGGAATTATTGACCATTCGCCATTATACCAAAGAGATTGTCGATAAGTTGATAGGCGAAAAATTAGTTTTTGTAGAACAACGTAACCGTTTAACAGCTCGTTTTGTGATAAGTGAATGATTCAAAACCAATTAATTATAGATTTTTTACGCGATTTGATTGCAAACAACGACCGAGATTGGTTTGCAGCGAATAAAGATAGGTATCAAAAGGCGTTAGAGGCATTTCGCGAGGAAGTGGCGTGGCTTATTGGGCGCGTCGGTGAGTTTGACGAACGTATTAAGTATCTTTCACCGAACGATTGTCTGTTTCGGATATACCGTGATGTGCGTTTTTCGCCCAACAAATTACCCTATAAAAATCATTTTGGAGCCTATATCGCTCCTAATGGTGGTCGTAAAAGTTCGTTAAGCGGTTACTATTTTCATCTGCAGCCAGATGCCTCTTTTTTAAGTGGCGGCATTTACTCTCCTCAGCCAGCCGCGCTCAAGCAGTTGCGTCAATCCATCGATTTACATTATGACGAATTAGTAGAAATAACATCGCAACGTTCGTTTAAAAAAGCCTTTGAAGGCGTCGTTTCTCCTGAAGTTTTGAAACGTGTACCGACTGGTTTTTCTTCGGATTCGCCAGCAGCAGAATTGCTGAAGTACAAACATTTTATTGTAGAACATCCCTTGAAAGATTCACAGTTGTGTGCACCTGATTTTGGCGAAAAAGCTGTGGAAGTTTTTCGTGCTATGCAACCTTTCAATGATTTTTGTAACGAAAGTCTTGAACAGTAATCGCTTGGTGTGCGCTACACCGCTAAATTAACCAACGTAAAGTCCTATGAGCGCACCTGTTTCCATATCTAAACATACTATTTATCACGATATTCTTAAACAATATTGGGGATACGACGATTTCCGTCCGTTACAACTCGACATTATTGAGTCGGTTGGGTGCGGTCACGATACGCTTGGATTGATGCCAACAGGTGGCGGAAAATCGATTACATTTCAAGTTCCAGCTTTAGCGAAGGAGGGTGTTTGTATTGTGGTAACTCCACTCATCGCACTGATGAAAGACCAAGTGGAAAACCTCAAACAACGGGGCATAAAAGCGACAGCCATCTATTCGGGAATGGCTCAATATGAAATTTTGATTGCTTTTGATAATTGTGAATTAGGCGATTATAAATTTTTATACGTTTCTCCCGAACGTTTAGCGACCGATTTATTTAAAAATCGACTTAAAAATTTGACCGTGAGTATGATTGCGGTTGATGAGTCGCACTGTATTTCGCAATGGGGTTACGATTTTCGTCCTTCTTACTTGCAAATAGCCGAAATTCGTAAACTTCTGCCCGGCGTGCCAGTCTTGGCATTGACGGCTACGGCGACACCCGAAGTGGTGGACGATATTCAGGTACGCCTCAATTTTCCCCAAAAAAATCTCTTCCAAAAAAGTTTCGAGCGCAACAATTTGGTCTATGTCGTTCGTTATGTCGAGGATAAATTAGAGCAATTGGTGCACATTTTGAATCGCGTGCCGGGCACATCGGTGGTGTATGTGCGTAGTCGCAAGAAAACGAAAGAGATTTCCGATTTTTTAGTTCAAAACAAAATAGCGTCGGATTATTTTCATGCGGGATTGTCGCACGAACAAAAAGACAAGAAGCAAAAAGCTTGGAAATCTGGCGATTGTCGTGTTATTGTATCTACGAATGCCTTTGGTATGGGTATCGACAAGCCCAATGTTCGCACGGTTGTTCACATGGATTTACCTGATACATTGGAAGCCTATTTTCAAGAAGCAGGACGTGCCGGACGTGATGAACAAAAGGCATTTGCCATTTTGCTGTACAACAAAACAGACGAGACCAAACTCAAGAAACGTGTGAGCGACACTTTTCCTGACCGCGAACGGATTAAAAACACGTATCAAGCACTTGCTGATTATTACGAAATTGGTATTGGATCGGCTTATCAGGCGATTTATGCTTTTAATTTACAAGCGTTTTGCATGGAGTGTCATTTGCCACTCATTTCGACGCATAGTGCGCTCAAGATTTTAGAGTTGTCAAACTATATTGAATTGACCGAAGAAGTTGATAATCCCTCTAAATTGATGTTTACGGTGAAGCGTGAGGAGTTATATCATTTCAGAACTCAAAATGCGAAACTTGACCAATTGATAGAGGTGATTTTACGATCGTACACAGGTGTTTTTACCGACATGATTCATATCAACGAGGAGTTGATTGCAAAGCGTTTGGGGCGATCGCGACAAACTATTTACGAACAGTTAATCGCGTTAGACAAACAACACATCGTCACTTATATCCCATTTAAAAAAACGCCCTTTCTGATTTACACGCAGTCGCGTGAAGATAGTTCCAAGTTGGTGATTCCGAAGGAGGCTTACGAAGAGCGTCGGGAACGTTATGTGAGTCGTATTAACTCTGTGCTCGACTATGCGAACCAAAAAGAGGTGTGTCGTAGTCGTTTGTTGCTCAACTATTTTGGCGAAAAACACACGTTACCCTGCGGACAATGTGATATTTGTTTGGCGCATAAGGCGCATGAACTTAAAGAGGCGCGTTTTGTAACGTTAGAAGAAAAGATAGTCACATTATTGACCGAAACGCCTCTTTCTATCAATCAGGTAATAGCAAAAATTGAGGAGTCCGAAGAAGCTGTTTTAAAAGTAGTTCGCCACTTGCTTGATCATCAGAAACTCATACAAACGCCTACGATGAAATTGGCGGTAAAATAAACTGCCACCTACCTCGTAAAGTTCGTTGTTTTTTTTACACGAAAGGATTTATCAGGTAGTAGAGTAGATATTCTCGCTTTCGTGAAACTCTTCGTTAGGTGTTTAATTCAATCTTTTAATTATTTTGTCGCTTAACTTTGGCAGTTT